>JBPOJG010000443.1:0-3465 GCA_052033835.1 Spirochaetota bacterium | reverse complement strand
CTGTGGCAAGACTCCAAAGAGGAGAACCGTCTTCTCTTTTCTGTTCCTTCATTATCAATGAAAGCTGCTTTTCGTTCTTTTCATCTGTTCCGTAAATGACTGCGAGAGTGGATACCATAACTTCTCTGGCAGAGAATGCACCTAAAATGGAAATCCCGATTTTCCAGTCGAATCCGAGAGGTCTGATCACAGGTTCAACAGTTTTCCCAATCGCAGCAGCATACGAATTCAGAGTAATCTCCTCTCTTGCCGCAGCGTCAGGCTGAAAATTTTTCTTTTCATTCGGAAAATTCAGAAGAAACCAGAGTATGGCCGAAGCATAAATGATTATCATACCTGTATTTATAATAAATTCTTTTATTTTTCCGTACAGATCAAGAAATGTGCTTTTAATGGAAGGAAATCTGAAAAGAGGCAGTTCCTGAATAAAATAAGACGGATCTTTTCTGAAAAATGTTCTTTTCATTATGAGTGCGGTCAGAACTGAAGCAGTCATTCCCAGAAAGAAAAGTGCCAGTAGAACAAGACCTTTCAGGCTGATGAATCCGAGTACATTCTCATCCGGAAATACAGTGCCGATCAGAAGTGTGTATACGGGATACCGTGCAGAACATGTAATGAGAGGACTTGCAAAAATTGTGATCAGTCTGTCCGACCTGTTTTCAATTGTTTTTGTTCCTAAAATTGCAGGAACTGCACAGGCCGCAGAGGACAGAAGAGGAATAAATGATTTGCCTGACAGCCCGAATCTGCCCATCAGTCTGTCCATAAGAAAAGATGCGCGTGACATATAGCCTGTCTCTTCAAGCATCAGAATGAAAAAAAACAAAAGTGCGATCTGAGGAATAAAAGCAAGTACTGTTCCTGCGCCCTTTATCAGTCCTTCCGTAACAAGAGCATTCACAGGTCCTGAAGGAAGAATTTCCTGAACATTCCTGGCAGCAAGATCAGTCAGCGACTCTATCCACTGTATCGGAAACTCAGACCATGTAAACAGAAGCTGAAAAACTAACGCCATAATAAAAAAGAAAAAAAGAAAACCGCCGACCGGATGAAGAAACAGTCTGTCTGCCCTTTCTGTCCATGAAATCTTCTCTGAGGAAACTGTACCTGAAACTGTGGATGCAGAAATGATTTCACGGATCTTCATCGAACGGGTGATCATTTCTTCCTGATACGTGAAACTTTTTCCATATTCTATAAATTTCTGTTTAATAACTTCCTTTACTTTTTCAGAAAAATCACCAAGTGAGGGCAGCTCGGATGAAATTCTTTCACCGCTCAGTTCTCGAAATGAATTTCTAAGAGCAAAAGATGTAAGAATATTTTCGGACGGATTCAGAGAATTCAGAACTTTGTCAAAAAATTTCTGCTTTTCTGATTCATACAGAGGGAAAAGTTCCGGCACAAGAAAATTTGCATCGTCCTTAATGCATTCTTTGAGTTCGCTTATCCCTTCGCCCTTTTTGGGATTGCAGAGTATGACTTTTACTTTCAGAAGACGGCTCAGTTTCTCTGCATCAATTTTCATATTCCTTTTTTCCAGGATGTCATTCATTGTCAGAACAAGAATCATTCCGCACCCAAGTTCAGCTGTCTGGAAAAAAAACTGCAGACTTCTTTCAAGCACACTTGCGTCTGCAGTAAACAGAATTCTGTCCTCCGGTTTTCTCTGCACCAGATTGGCAGCAATGACCTGTTTATCTTCTGAAATTCCATGTAGTGAATATGCGCCGGGCATATCAATGATTTCCAGCTCATTCTCATCATAGACAACGGTGCCTGTTTTCTTCTCTACTGTCACACCTGAATAATTTCCTGTCTTCTGACGAAGGCCTGTCAGCTGATTGAAAAGGGTGGACTTGCCGCAGTTTGGATTGCCTGCCAGAAAAATTCTATGAGTCATAATACTTCTATCTCTCCCGAATCTCCGGATCTGAGCGTAATGAAATTTTCTCCCATTTTTAATACAACTTTATCCAGACTTTTGTATTTTCTGAGTATGGTGAATCTTGCTCCGGGAATCAGTCCGAGATCCATCAGTTCAACTGTATAGTCCTGACTGAGTCCAGTGCTGAACCCGATAATTTCAGATGATTCACCTTCACTCAGACTTAAAAGAGTTTTCATGATTCCAGATACTTTTTCTGATCACGGATAAGATCCATATCAGGTGCAAGAATCTTCACATATCTGTCAAAATATAAAAGCTGCTTGATGAGAAGTCCGAATTCTCTGGGAATCTTCAATCCGTTTCTTTTGCTGATATCACTGATATCGAACATCAGCCTGTTGATACGTGCCTCGTCCAGGTCTTCAGGTCTTTTCTGTGCAGCTTCAGTAATATTTCTCATTTCCTTTATTATACGGTGAAGATCAGATGCAAACTTAGTCTCATTGATGCCTGATGCTGTTGAATCCATCAAAACCAGACCCTTGGCCATAAACTCCGCATTCTCAGTACCCATCCCCTGCATAAAGAGCATCAGTCCCTGCCATACCTGCGGTGAAAGTCTTCCGACGATTCCAAAATCTATGAACCCTAAAGTTCCATCCGTGAGAAGCATTAGATTTCCTGCATGTACATCTGCATGAAAAAGTCCGCACTGACCGAGAGACTCGAACCATATATTTAATGCATTCATCAGAGTCTCTTCCGGATCCGAAGAATACTTCCTGATTGCAGAAAGATCAGTCAGAGCCACACCGTAAAATCTTTCCATCGTCAGAACTCTTTTTGTGGACAGATGACCGTACACTTTGGGAACCCTGGCTCTAGTCTCTCCTTTCTTCAGAAGATATGCATCAAATTCTTCCATATTCTTTTTTTCCTGAATAAAATCCACTTCCTGAAGAATTGAATCATAAAACTGTCTGATAATATCAGTAATTCCCGAACTGTTCAGTTCCGGGGCGATTCTGCTGAAAAGCAGTGCAGAAAAATAAATGAGATTCATATCTGTCTTCAAAGTCGATTCAATATCGGGCCTCTGCACCTTGATGACAACATCATATCCTTCGTGAGTGACAGCGGCATGCACCTGAGAAATGGAAGCAGAGGCTATCGGCTTTTCTTCAACAGACCTGAAAAAACGGTGAATATCGCCTCCGAGTTCCTTTTCCACACTTTTTCTGATGTCTGAAAAGGGAAGCGGTCTTACTGAATCGAGGCATTTCTCCATTTCCTGAGTATATTCCTTCGGGAACAGAGAAGGAGCAGATGCAATGAACTGTCCGAGCTTGATATAGGTTGCACCGAGTTCTTCAAACGCTTCTCTTAAAAGAACTGGATAATCAGGATTTTTATTATCAAGAAACATATCCTGAAGAATTCGTACGAGTTTGGTTCCGAAAACAAAGCCTGAACCCAGTACCCTGAGTCCGCCTCCAAGTCCAAGATTCAGAATTGAAAACTGTTCCATATTAGATTAATCTCCCGATTATTATTTTCCTACGCAAAATTTA
>JBPOJG010000339.1:0-8201 GCA_052033835.1 Spirochaetota bacterium | reverse complement strand
ATACTGTGGCTGAACTGAATAACCTGCCGGAAGGAGTCGGTGTGGAACTCGATTTACGTGACAGAGGAGAAAGGCTGATTCTTCAGCATGACCCGTTTTCTGACGGAGAAGACTTCGAAGAATTTCTATCTGAATACAAGAACAGAGGCACATTGATACTGAACATAAAATCGGAAAGAATTGAATTGAAAGTCGGTGAGCTTCTCGTCAAGTACAACGTCAAAAAGTATTTTTATCTGGACTCGTCTTTTCCAATGATAAACCTTCTGTCGGGAAGAGGAGAAAAGAATATGGCAGTCCGGTTTTCTGAATACGAAGGACTGGATACTGTTCTGAATATGCAGGGAAAAATTGAATGGGTCTGGGTGGACTGTTTTACCAGACTTCCAATTGATAAGTTGACGTATGAAAAACTGAAGAAAGCCGGATTTAAACTCTGCCTCGTCTCTCCTGAACTGCAGGGAAGGCCTGATGACATACCGGTTTACAGAAATCAGCTTCGTAAGGAAGGGATGCTTTTTGATGCAATCTGTACTAAAATTAAAAATTTTTCAATCTGGAATTCTTAAAAAAATCAGTTTCGCACTGCTTCTTTTTTTGACAGCAGTTTTTTACTTTTTTGTTCCATACATTCAGAATGAATATTTCTTCTTCAGGGACGACTATCAGACCCAGTACATGCCTGCTTTTTATGAGATAGGCAGACTTCTGGATTCAGGAGAATTTCCGTTCATCAGCACAAGAACGCTTCTGGGAGGAAATTTTGCCGGTGAATTTCAATACGCGATATTCAATCCATTTTCTCTTCTGTCTTATTTTATTCTGTACAAAATCATCCAGTCCGGAGCTGAGTTTCATCAGGCAGCAGTTTTTATTCCATTTATACATACGCTGATAATTATTTATTTCATAAATTCCTCACTGAATGTCTTTAGAGTAAGCAGAACCTTGAAATATTTTTCAGTAAATGTATTTCTAGGGAGCGGAACTCTGGTTCACTGGTTTTACGGGAATTATATTCCTGGCCTTATGTCTCTCGCCTGGTTTTCCTTTTTTCTATATACAATTCTGCTTTTTTACAGTCGGTCCAAATGGAGGATACTTCTCCCTGTTTCCGTTTTTCTGACTGTTGCTTCCGGCTGGCCGCTTCAAGTCGCGGCTATGGGTTTTGTATCCGGACTGTTTTTTCTATTTCTTCTGATTCAAAAAAAGAGATTCACGGATTCTTTTCTTTTTTCCATTCTTGTAATTGCCGGACTGATGATTTCTGCACCCGCGCTGATGCCGGTTCTGGAATATGGAAAAACTGCTGTCCGATCCGAATGGAGTATTGCCGCGAGTCAGTGGAGAATAAATCCTTTCTATTTTTTTCAGTTTTCCAATCCTCTTTTCGAGGGGAAATTTATATGGTGGGACGGATTGGAAAGAGTCATTCATGCTCCAATGCTTTATGTCAGTATTTTTTTCCTTCCTGTAATTTTCATTTATATAAGATCATATTATAAATACAGACAATCTTTCTTTGGAATCCGCCTGCACAGGAGAGATCTTCTTCTTTTTCTCTTTTCAGCTTTTTTTGTTCTCATCTGTATGTCATTTCTGCCGAATACAAACGCATTAAGATATCTTTTTAGATTTCTTCCGCCGGCTGTCCTGATTTTCTCATTATGGGCAGGAATATTTCTGTCCGGAAGAAAGAGTCTTATTAGCGGCCTGTTTTTTCTCTCTGGTTCTTTATATGCTCTGTATTTTTTTCAGCTTATGATTTTAGGAAAAATAAAAGAGTCACTCTGCATTCTTTCTCTGGCTATACTGTCCTTTCTTTTCTTTAAGGTAGGGAATAGAAAGTTTTCAGAAGCATTTCTGTCCTTCATTCAGATCACAGTTTATATTCTGTCTGCATCTTATTTCACAGTCCCAGACGCGTTTATTCAGCTGAGTGAAATCAGAAAAAAGGAAATCTTCAAGTCTCAGGGTTATTCTGTTTTTATCAGAGGGTCTTATTCTGATTTTAAGGATACTTATCTTGGAAATACTGCACTGCTTTACGGATTTAAATCACTGAACGGATACTCACCGCTGGTAGAAAGAAAAATATTTGAGTATATGTGTATGGATTATTTTTCAAGAATTTCATGCAGTGATTTTTCATTTCTCAGTGCAGTTGATTCAGTAACTGGAAAAACGGGTGCAGATCTCTTTGATCTGAATTTTATTCAAGTTCAGGGAAAATTTGAAACATTGGAAACATATCTGACCGGTTCCGAATGGAAAAAGGAAATGACTGAAAGGGAAGAAAAAAGATATACTCGTCCGCGAAATCAGTCCTTTCCTGAAGGGATATCTAATCTTCCTGCAGGAATGATTTTGAAGGATCTGCAAATAAGTGATAACAGAATTTCTTTTGTTTACAGAACATCTTCAGAGTATAAGGAACACCCCTTAGTATTCAGTCGATTTTTCTGGAAAGGTTACAGTGCTTATTCAGAATCAGCAGAAACTCCGATTATCAGGGTTCTGGATTTTTTTCCCGGACTTGTTCTTTCTGCGTCCGATGAATACAGACAGGTAAAAATCTCGTACAGACCGCCGGGATTCAGTCTTTCTCTGTCAATTGCGTCAGCGGGTCTTATAATGATTATTTTCGGATCTTTGACTGCGAAACACTGCAGGGACTTAAGGCAGTTCGTATGGAAGCTTATTGTCTAAAAGACTGATAAATTTCCATACAGTATGTTGATCTGATCTCTGCCTCAGTTTTTATCTCACATAAGATTCAATCATGGACTTTAATTCTTCTGCGAGAGCCTTGCTGTCCGAATTCTTGACCTTTTCAGCAGGGATTACAGGAAGAATTGTAACTGTCACTTCTGCTGGTTTCATTATATACTTATTTTTTTCCATGATATTTGCTGTTCCATTGATTGCGATTGGGACAATTGGGACTTCAGCATCAATTGCAAGTCTGACGCTTCCCGCTTTGAAGGATTGAACAGGTCCTCCTTTGCTTCTTGTTCCCTCTGGAAATATGACGAGAGAATGACCTTGTTTCAGAATTTCCACGCCTGCAGTAATTGCCTGAGTCGACTTGGCTCTGCTTGATCTGTCCATAAATACGCAGCTCATAATTTTCATCCAGCTTCCTACTATCGGAATCTTCATTACTTCCATTTTGGAAATGAATCCGAAAGGTTTCGGCACAAAACCGATCAGTACAGGAATGTCAAAATTTCCCTGATGATTGGATACAAAAACAACCGGTCCTTTGGGAAGATTTTCTTTGCCGTTGACTGTAATCCTGCCGCCTACAATGTTTACCAGCGTCTTTGCCCATTGCCTCGGCACCTTGCACTTTTCCCAATCCGTTTCTTCCACAGTGTCCAGCTGAACACGATTCGCTTTCCATCTTCCAATAAAGCTGAAAAAACCTCTGATAAAAAAATATAAATAAAAACCTGCTGTTCTGAACATCTGCCTTCCTCTCAGAAAATATTCTCAATGCTAAAGCATGAAAAACCTTCGGGAGTTGCTGTCAACTCATTTGCCTATTGACAGAGTCTTTTCATTACCTTAAAATCAGTCCTGCGTTCATCCCGCAGCACACGGTCAGTATACATATTGAACCGCAGTGCAGGTTCAGCTGTGCCGAACTGTCAAGCAGGCTGAATAACTCACCTTACGCACTTCGTTTGCAGGCAGTCCTAATGTCCCGCAATCTTGGAAGCCGCTGCAATCTTGGAAGCCGCCGCAATCTTGGAAGCCGCTAAGGGACTATCGTCCCTTCGCCAAGCTAATGAAGCTGGCTGCCGGTTTGGAAGCTGGCTAAACCCCCTGCTTTTTCCTCACTTTTTATTTTGCTGAGCAGTTACAATATAGATGCAGAATATATAAATATATTGAAATACAAAGCATCCTGTTATATTCATCTGAACAGTCCCCATTTTTCTCTCAATAGAATCTGTAGGAAAAAGTAATCAGATCTGTTTCGTTTTCTGCCTCAGCAGCCATAAAATTTCCAAGTGCTTTTTCCACTTTGAGAATTTTTCCTTCTCTGTCCCTTGCTTCCCAGTTTCCGGAATAGGTAAATGCAATGAATACTGTGCCTTTGAATTTTTTGTCAGATGATAAGGTAAAACTGCTCCCTGAGAGTTTTGTAAAAAGTACTCTTTTGTAAACTGATTCAGGCATTCTCGCCCTCGAATTTATCCAGATACTGCATCCGGATTTTTCTGACAAAAGAGAGGCATAATATATGGAATCATTGCTGTATATCTTTTCTGGGATATAAGCCAGTCCGCAGTCGGAGGAAGTTCCGGACGCCGAAATGACATGCCTGATTTTTTCTCTCGACTGTTCAGTAAGCTGATAGTATTTTTCCTTGAATCGGAAACTGTCCAGTTTTTCGAGTGTAAGGTATCCCGATGTGCCGTAAGCATTGGAAAGAAGATCGAAATTGTCCGTAAGAGTTTCTCTGAGACTGGGGCGCATTACTCTTTTCATTTCGATCGAATAGGAAGGCAGATTTTTTACTGTTTCCGTGTTCTGCATCCGAAATGCACAGTCAATCATAATTACTGCTGCAAGGAAGGAAAGGATCTTCTCGCCGGACGGTCTGAGAATCAGAAGGAGATATATGAGTACAGTCAGAGAAATAATAAGCAGATCAGGAAATGCTCTGTGAAATCCTTCTGAACTGAAGGGAAGCCTGACAGAATTTTTATAAAAAGGAAAAAGCAGAACAGGAATAAGAAGAACGGATATCATAATTGAAAACTGTCTGATCTCTCGTCTGTAGAATTCATTAAAATAAACTCCCATATGAAGTGACCGACAGAAGAAATAGATCATTGAAATTTGAACAAGCAGAATGTAACGGCCAGGGGCTCTGAAATTTCCGAACCCCGAAACATTGGAAAAAATGAATCTGTAGACAGGATTGTCTGCATTCGCAGAAAAAATTCCCAGACAGAGAAGGAAAAAGTAAAAGAACCAGAACCTGTCCTTAGGAGAGTAGATGATTCCGAAAAGCGAAAAAATGAATACAACGGCGGACGAGTGGGCGGAAAATTCATTGTTTCCAAAGTCCGGAAAATAACTGAACCAGTTTCCATACAGCAGGTGGGCAAAACTTCTGAACTTGGAGGAGAAACTGAAATAATAATCCAAAGGCCATTCTTTTCTGGCCGCATCCTCTGAAAGAAGACTTGTATGATGAAACTGAAAAACAGAAAATAAAACGAGTATCAGTACCGTGATAAATAAAGTTTTGTTTTTCTGAATTGAAGAGAGAATATTTTCCATCCTGAAAAAATGAAAATTCTCAGAAGAAATCTGTGCTCGGATGAAAGGCAGAAGGATGAGGAGGAAATACATCAGACTGACAATGGACTGCATCCAGAACATCTGAGGAGAACCGGCGAGAAAGGAAAGAGACATTCCCTGTATATATAATAAGATGTTTTTTAATGAAAAACTGCCGGCCAATTTTGCAAGTGCCCATAAAATCATTCCTGTCCATGCAAGACTGTGCAGAAGACTGTTGTGGCCGGTATGACTGTTCAGATATCCTCCAGTCTGAAAAGCTACAGCTCCGGACAGTGATATAATATCATTAAAACCCTCTTCTCTCAGATAAAGATAAAAAAAGAATCCCGCAATTCCTGCGTGCAGAATAATATCGGTTTCCCATTTGTGAAATCCTAACTTGAATGCGATGATCGAGAAAATCCAGTTCAGAGGATAAAGTGTTCCGGAGGAGATTTCGGCAAAGAAAGGAAACCCGAAATTTCCTTCAAAGGAATAAAATGGAAAATCCAGATTCAGTATGGCCTGACCCAGATAATGTCTCATTGGATAGTCTTGAAAAAAAGAATCCCCGGTAAAAAAGGATTTTTCGATAAACACATCAAAATACATCATGATCGGAAGAATGAAGAACATTGTTTTGAAGTAGGTTTCCATGACTGACTTACAGGTTTTACAGACAGTGACAGACTGAAAACAAAAGAACCGTTTCATCTTAGAAAAAAAAATTGTAACTACGAAGCATTTACGCTGAATAGTTACAAATTTTCTTGACAGGTATATTCTGAGCAGACTTTTTTAAAGGAGAACTTATGAAGACATCAAGGGCAAAGAAAATCAGACATTCTGCCTCGAGCAAAGAAGAGGCAATTTCTGAAGCATACCGATATCTGAAAAATGCAAAAGAGACCATTTCCAAAAGTTCCATTGAGCTGGGAATACGATATACCGATTCCAAATATGTAAGAGAAGCCGCAGGGATTGCCTATTTTGCCCCGCTTCTCGCAATTGACGGATATCTGCTTGGACGCGGTGAAACATCAGCGAATCTACCCAATTCAATAGAAGAGTATTTTACTGTTCTCGAAGAAATTCCTTCCAACAAGAGACTCAAGGCCAGCCTGCACGTCGTGTACGAGAATCTGCATATTTTTGCATACTATAGGGGAGGGGTCGGAGTAGAGATGGTCAAGGAAGGATTTCAGAGAGCAAAGGACATTGTGGAAGAGCTGGAGAGTAAAAAATGAGATACGGAATATTCGCTTTTAGCATTATCCTTATTTTCATCTGGACCCCTGTTTCTGCCAGGCCTAAGAATATAAGCATGGAATGCAAAGACAGCACCTCTGATGCCGCAGCATTAAAAAAGGCTCCCTCAAATGTAAAAAGAATGCTGAAAGGCAGGGTGCTGACAGTAACTCTGAACGTTGACAGTAAAAAAGAAAATTTGGTCTACAAAGACTCTGAAAAAAAAGACGGTGAACTTTCCGGACTCAGATGGCTGTACTGCGGTTACAATTCTGCAATGAAACTTCATCTGATCAAAAAAGAAGAGGAAGGATATTTTTCCGGCATTCTAATTGATGAAAACACCGGAGAGGATTTTGAGGCGGGATATAGAATCATTGTTTCACATGGCGGAGAACATATCTTTGCTGCGAGACAGCCGAACGGGATGGACGGAGAAGAATGGCTTCTTCTGAACAGATACGGGAAAATTCTGTGGAAGGGAGAGTCATTTTTTACTGATAAAAAAAAATCCATTATTGCCGAACTGGAATCTCCGGACTTTGACAAGGAAGGAAACTTGAATGCAGTGCAGAAATGCACATCCGATGCGCCAAAAAAGAAAACAGGCAGAATCATACTGAAAAAGAAGGACAGCAAGTTTGAATGGGCATCAAAAATAAAATGCTGATTTCTTTTTCGGAGTATATAATTAAAATATGATTATAACACCTATACAAATCCGATTCAGTGATATGGACGCAATGCGAAGGGTGAATAATTCCGTCTACAGTTCTTACCTGGAACTCGGAAGAATGGATTTTTGTGCAAGGTACATATCAGTGGATTCACTCGAAGACATTCCGTTTGTGCTTGTGAGAGTGGAACTGGACATACTGAAATCTCTGAAGCCGGGAGACAAGGCAGAGGTGCATACCTGGGTTTCAAGAATTGGAAATTCTTCCTGGGACTTTTCTGCGAAAATCATAAATCCGCTTACGAATCAGATATATGCAAGGGCGAAAACGGTTCAGGTTTATTTTGACTATCGGCTGGACGCAAAGGCAGTCATCCCTCCTGAATTCAGGAAGATACTGGAATCGGAAATGAAATAAGAATCACATCAGAGTAAAAAAGGATTGCACTTCCTTAGATAAATGCACTTTCTGGAAATATTATGACTAAGAAATCATTGATGTTTAAACGATTCAGTGTGTGCGTTTTTCTTTTATTCGCAAAATGTGCCGAAAGTTCAAACTCTTCCTTAAAACCGGTTCAACCGGACAGTGCGGAACAGAAATCAGTATCTGATGAATGGAGTGAAGAACAGGGAAGAATTTCCTGGCCGGAAGCAATGCTGAAGTGTACTTCATTGAAAATGAGACTGCCTACAGTAAAGGAAATGGACAAGACATTCAAGTCAGGTTCTGCGAAAAGCTGGAAATATGGTCTCTACTGGACTTCCGAAGAAAAACCAAAAGATCCGAATCGTGCGTTCGCATATTATTTTGATTTTGGGAATGCTGATACGACAAAAAAATCAGATGTGATTGATGTAAGGTGTCATAAACAGTAAATCAGTCTTTTGATTCTTTGTTCTTCTCTGCACTGATGATGTTCATTTCTCTTTCGAAGATTGCATTTACCTGAAAACTGCAGGAACCGCATTT
>JBPOJG010000064.1:0-9017 GCA_052033835.1 Spirochaetota bacterium | reverse complement strand
GATTTGAATGCCCAAATGGAGATTCTACTTTTTCAGTTCATCGGGTGGAAAAACTTCCGGAAGGAAAAGGAACAGTCATATATTTTGAAACCGAAAATCTAGATAAGACAGTCGAAAAACTGACTCTAGAAGGAATCATTTTTGATACCGAGCCAGTCCTTCAGGAATGGCTCTGGAAAGAGGCATCGTTGAAAGATCCTGATGGAAACCTGATTATATTGTATTTTGCAGGAGAAAATAGAAAGAATCCTCCTTGGAGATTAGCATAAAGTTCTGCAGATTTAAACTGCAGAACCTGTTCTCAAAACTCAGACAGCATATTGATGATAAGAATTAATCATCACCATCCTTGTCTTTGTCCTTTCCTTTTTCTTTTTCTTTGTCCTTATCTTTTCCCTTTTCTTTGTCTTTATGGCTGTGCTTTTCTTTGTCTTTTCCTTTGTTCTTTCCCTTGTGCTTGTCTTTATGGAATTCAGCGAGTTCTTCTTCTGTTACGGAACCGTCTTTGTTTTTGTCCAGTTCAGTAAATCTTGTCTCATGAAATGCATTCCATTCTTCCTTGGAAATTTTTCCGTCTTTGTTCTGATCCATTTTCTGAAGCATTTCTTTTTTTCCGGCACCGTGTCTTTTGCCGCCATGAGCCATAATACCAGCTGTAAAAAAGCTGATGAGAAGAATGATAAATAATTTATTCATAGTGTATCCTTTTGTATTGAGGGATTGTGTAAAAACACAGTCCCCGCTTCTGTAATCTTAGACTCAATTGAAATGAAATTGTTCACTCAACTGAAGTCAATAAACATCCACTGATTTGAATGAGGAAATTTCTCCAAGGCGCCTGCGGGAAAGCTTTTGATTGACAGTCAGTCCTTCCAGAATAAACTCAATTCCGGCAGCAAACATACCTTCATCGGAATCCATACCCTTTTCATGCAGAAGATCCCAAATGGCGGGAACTGATTTCAAAATGTTCCTGTATTCAGAATATGGCATCTGATCGGATATCTCCAGTCTGTTCAATGCGTAGACCTGCTTTGCAATATCCTCAAAGACTCCGGAATATTTTTTCATTGGAAAATATTCTTCAAATACATTTTTGAGAGCAGCATCCAGAAGCTTGAGAAGAACCTGATATTCATTCACGGAATCATCTCTGTAAGGATCCAGTTCAATTTTTCCTGAACTGGATGCAAATATGTTTCCAAGATCGGTAATCCTGACAACCCCTTTGTCCTGTCCCATCACAATCGCACGGACTCTTGCAGAACTCACGGCTATTTCATAGTTTGCAATGGAAAGCCTTGCGCTGACTCCCGATTTCTGATTGACATACGATGAACCTCTTGCCTGAACAGTAAGTTCTTCCAGAACATCTTCCACAAACGGGGGAATAAACACCTCAGGCTCGCTTACCGGGAACCTCGCTTCCTGCCTTGTGATCTGCTTTCCAGTCTCTCTTGTCTTTGGGTAATGAGTTCTGATTTCCGATCCGATTCTGTCCTTGAGCTGAGAAATAATTTTCCCGCTCCTTGCATAGTCTTCGGGATTTGCAGTAAAACATACCATCACATCGAGTTCAAAACGAATTGGGATACCTCGTATCTGAATATCATTTTCTTCCAGTATGTTGAACAGAGACACCTGTACGAGATAATCCAGATCAGGAAGTTCGTTTACAGCAAAAATTCCTTTGTTCATCTTTGGAAGAATCCCGAAAAAGATCGCTCCCTCGGAAGAAAGAGCCTCCCCTCCGATGATTTTGGAAGGATCAATATCCCCGATGATATCTGCAATCTTTGCCCCAGGAGCAAGCCTTTCCCCGTATCTTTCCGATCTGTGAATCCATTTGATCCCGGCATTGTCGCCTTCTCTCCACAGAATTTCCTTTGCCTTTCCCGTAATCGGATGAAAAGGACTTTCCGGAATCTCAGTGTCGCGCAGAACCGGGATATATTCATCGAGAAGATCTGTAAGTGAACGCATAATTCTGCTTTTTGCCTGACCCTTCTCTCCAAGAAGGGCAATATTATGCCCGGCTAATATTGCATTCACAAGCTGCGGAATTACAGTTTCTTCATAACCGTGGATTCCCTGAAATATTTTTTCCTTCTTCTTCAGTTTGGTGAGAAGATTGAATGCAATTTCCCTCTTGACTGGTTTCTCTGTGTAGCCTGACTGTTTCAGTGACGCAACCGTTTCAATGTTTTTCATGATCTTTCCCTTTTTTCATTCACAAGCATCCAGTTCAGCACAAGTTTAGATATGGATTCGCCGCTGACAGGTTTGCTCAGATATGCATCCATTCCGAATGCAAGATATTTCTTTTTGTCTTCCGTAAATGCATTTGCAGTGACCGCCACAATATATGGACAGTTTGTTCTGAATTTTCTCTTAATGTTTCCGGTAAGTTCAATCCCATCCATACCCGGCATCTGTATATCTGTAAAAACAATATCAAACAGTTCCTTGTCCATCTTCATCAGAGCCTCTTCACCGCTTTTCGCAGTAACGATTTTGGATGCATATTTCTCTGCAAGATTTTCAAGAACGAGGAGATTGATTTCATTGTCTTCCACAATAAGAAGTCTAGGTTTTCTTCCTGTCAGAAGAATTTCATCACTGACCCTCGGAGCTTCATCAGCTCCCATAGGAAGTACCTTCAGAATGATGCGAACACAGAAAATACTTCCCCTTCCTTCCTCGCTCTTGACAGTAATCGATCCGTTCATATGCTCGACAAGACTTCTAGAAATCACAAGACCAAGTCCGGTTCCGCCGAATTTTCTCTTTGTGGAAGAGTCTCCCTGAGAAAACGGCTGAAAAAGTTTTTCCATTTTTTCTGAAGAAATTCCAATCCCCGAGTCTTCTATCCTGATTTCAATCTCAGCATTTTCATTTCTGATTTCCAGAACCTTTACGGATATTCTAACTGTGCCTTTCTCAGTAAACTTAACAGCATTTCCTACAAGATTCAGAAGCACCTGTTTGATTCTGTCAGGATCACCTTCGAGAAAATGAGGGAGAGATGAATCCGTATCAATGACCATCTGTATATTTTTTTTCTTTATTTCTAATGCAAAAATATCTCCAATTTCCCGGACAATCGATTCCAGATTGAGCTTCATACTGAGAAGTTCAATCTTCCCGGATTCAATCTTTGATAAATCCAGAATATCATTGATAATCCCAAGCAGACTTTTCCCGCTGAGACTCATGATGCGGAGAAATTCTTTTCCTTCTGCATCCAGTTTTCTCGACTGAAGCAGCTCAATCATACCCAGTATTCCGTTGAGAGGTGTCCGGATTTCATGACTCATATTTGCAAGAAAAATATCCTTCGCTCTGTTTGCAGCCTCTGCCTTTTCCTTCGCAGACTGAAGTTCATTCGTCTTGCTCTGCACCTTCTCTTCGAGATTTCGGAAAGACTCAGCAAGTTTTCCTGCCATGATGCTGAAGGATCTGGTCAGTTCACCGAGTTCATCGTTTCGGTCTGTATCATCTACCGTAAGGATTTTGTCTTCAGCTATTCCTCTTGCCGCAGTGTTCAGACGGAGGATCGGCTGAATGATTTTTTTTCCGATGAGAACACTCGAAAGAAAGGAAAATAGAACTGCTGCAATACTTAAAAAAACCGCATTTCTTGTATTGTCATGAATGTCGGAAAGAAATTCAGATTCGGGAATCGCAATTACAATCAGCCAGTCTATTCCCATATTGTTCGAAAAATTCTTTATAATATAAAAAACTTCTCCTGCACTGTTGAAATAGCTGCCGGCAGTATTGTCCACAATATCCTTAAAATTGAAATGATGTTTCTGAATATGCAGACTGGTTTCTGAAATCAGCTTTTCCCGGCTTTCGGAAGAGTGGACTCTCACTTCGCTCGAACCGTTCTTTCTTGTGAGCGGCTCACCAGAAGAAGCGGCAATCAGATTGCCGGATCTGTCCATTACAAAAACTTTCCCTTTCTTGAAACTCATTTCCGCCAGATAGAAATTCAGATACTTCAGTTCCTGATCAATTCCTAGAACTCCCCTGAGTTCCCCGTTTTTGGAATAAACCGGATAACTTGCAGAAATTGTGATATGAGGTTCGAGATCAGTCCAGATGTACACATCCGACCAGACGGGTTTCTTTTTCTGTTTCGCGTCCAGATACCAGGCAAATTTCATCGGCTCACTGATCCTGTCCAGTTTCCTTCCGACGAACTCTCCGTTGATCCGCGAGCAGGGATATTGAAGTCTGTTTTCCGTTTTTGCCGATTTCTCCGCGACCAGATTCACATACCCGATGTCTTCCCAAAGAGCGGTCCCCACTCCCAGAAAATTTCCCTTTTCATTTCCATAATTCAGATGGCTGATATTGAATTTCTTAAACTGGTTCTGAAAATAGGGAAGCAGTTCCTGAAAATTGTCCACATTCAGTCTTCCTGATTCAATGAGTGCGGCCGTATTTTCGTTCAGGATCCGGGGAACATCAATGAATGATTCCAGACTTTTCTCGACACTGTTTCCAGTCTCATCCATAAACTGATGAGTCATCTGTCTGATCTTGGAATCTGCGCTTTTATGAGAGATGTAAGTGATGATGAAAGATATGAAAAGAATCTGCAGTACAAAGGGAATCGTAATCTGACGCAGAAGCGATGCCCTAAAAAAGTTTTTCAGAAACGATAGAGACTTTAGATTCATTTAGATACAATCACTTCATTCAGAATTTGCAATAAGGCAAACCTTTTTCTCCTTGTGAGAGAGCCTAATGAATTTTTTTTGGTAAATGATTCCAACAGAGAGGCATTATACCAATGGCAAAACTTTATTATGACTCAGACTGCGATTTGAATGTTCTGAAAGGCCAGACAATAGCTGTAATCGGATACGGCAGTCAAGGACACGCACAGGCTCAAAATATGAAAGATTCAGGCCTGAAAGTGATTATCGGTCTGAAAGAAAACTCCAAGTCAATCAGCGAAGCAAAGCAGGCAGGTTTTGAAGTCTATACAGTAGCCGAAGCTGCAAAAAAAGCAGATGTGATCCAGATCCTGGCTCCGGATACAATTCAGGCAGATATGTTTGAGAAAGACATTCGTCCGAATCTTCAATCAGGAAATTCCATTGTTTTTTCTCATGGATTCAATATTCATTATGATCTGATCCAGCCTCCAAAAGATGTGGATGTCTATATGGTTGCACCGAAAGGTCCTGGACATCTTGTCAGAAGAGTCTATACTGAAGGCGGCGGGGTTCCCTGTCTGATCGCAGTATACCAGGATGCAAGCGGAAAAGCAAGAGCAAAGGCTCTCGCACATGCAATGGGAGTCGGCGGAGGACGTGCAGGAATCCTCGAAACAAGTTTCAGAGAAGAAACTGAAACAGATCTTTTCGGTGAGCAGGTAGTTCTCTGCGGCGGTCTTGCTGCACTGATCCAGGCAGGTTTTGAAACACTGACTGAGGCCGGTTATGATCCTGAAATCGCATACTTTGAGTGTCTTCACGAGGTCAAACTGATCACTGATCTGATCTATGAAGGCGGACTTGCCAGAATGAGATATTCCATTTCAGATACTGCTGAATACGGAGATCTGACAAGAGGTCCTAGAATCATCGATGCAGGAACAAAGGCAAGAATGAAAGAAGTTCTAGGGGAAATCCAGAAAGCCAACGGAGCAAAGTTTGCAAAAGAATGGGTCGCAGAAACAAAAGCAGGTTACCCAGAATTCCAGAAACTCCGCGATAAAGGTGCAGCTCATCCAATTGAGGCGGTCGGCAAAAAACTTCGCGGAATGATGAAGTGGCTGGCTAAGTAATTGGAAAAAGCTTATCTGGGGATTGATGCCGGGGGAACCGGCATCAAGGCTGGTCTGATATACAGGTCAGGAAAAATTATCTTCGAATCAAATACTCCCACAGGTAAAAACTGGGGAAATGAAGATTTCCTGAATGCAGTCAGCTCTCTCTGCGAAAAGGCTTTTTCAGTTCAAAAACCGGAAGCGATCGGAATCGGTACACCCGGGCCGATCGACATCGAAAACGGAATCATTCTTCATTCAGCAAATATGCATGGACTGCAAAATGTCCCTCTTACAGAATTCCTGAAAAAAAAATTCTCCGTCCCTGTTTACTTCAATAATGATGCAAACTGTGCTGCACTTGGGGAATACAATTTCGGTGCAGGGATAGGTTCAAAGAATCTTCTTGTAATTACGCTTGGAACTGGACTCGGAGCGGGTTGGGTTCTCGACGGAAAAATCTACAACGGTTTTCAGGGAAACGGGATGGAGCTCGGTCATACAACAGTGGAAGCAGAAAGTAAGGCTTTGTGCGGATGCGGTCAGTACGGGTGCATTGAAAGTTATTTCAGTGCAAGCGGGCTTTTAAACAGATATGAAGAGAAGACAGGCAGAAAACTGGCGAATGCTCTGGAGTTTTTTTCACTTGTTCAGTCAAAAGAAAAAACAGCTGACAAGATTTTTGAAAAAGCACTGAACTATTTCGCAATCACAATTCGCACTGCAGTTCACACGATCAATCCTGACAGAATTGTTCTAGTGGGAGGACTTGCAAAATCTTCCGAATTATATCTGGAAAATCTCAAAAAAAAGCTGTCTCAAATCATATTCCCTGTACTTTGGAATAATCTCAAATTGGAGACTGGAAAAAATGTTGCAGGCACTCTTGGAGCTGGCTCGTTATGTTTTGCCTGATCAATTCTATTCACTGTACAGAGAACTTATGAAAGACAAATGTTTATTCTGCAAAATACTGGAAAAGAAAATTTCTGCTGAAATCGTATTCGAAAATGAGGACTGCCTGGGATTCAGAGACATCAACCCTGCTGCGCCAAAACATATTCTGTTCATTCCTAAAAAGCATATAGAATCTCTGAACAAGGCCGAATCTGAAGATTCAGCAGTGCTAGGCAGAATTCTGATTTCTGCATCCGAATATGCCAGAAAAAACGGTCTCAATGAAAACGGATACCGACTGGTAAACAATATGGGCAGAGATGCCGGGCAGACAGTATTTCATATTCACTTTCATCTTCTGGCAGGCAGATCATTTGCCTGGCCTCCGGGATAATTTATGAGAAAATTTATTATAGGTATTATTATCAGTCTGGCATTTATTGCGGTACTTGCCTGGAAATTCGACTACAAGGAATTTCAGCATATCTGGTCCCAGATCTCATACAGTTATCTGATGCCTGCAATTGCATTTCAACTCCTTGGAGCCATTCTTTTTTCGATAAGATGGTACTATCTTCTGAACAAGGATCTGAAACTCAAACACTGCATCTCGTCGAGTTTCATCGGATACGGTGCAAATATGGTTCTCCCTGCGAGAGGGGGGGATCTGCTTCGAGTATTTTACGGAAGACAGGAAGCCTCGCTTCAGTTTTTCAATGTTCTCTCAAAACTGTTCATTGAAAAGGTAATTGATTTCATCTTTGTTCTGCTGATAGGGATTTTTGCATTTTTCTTCATCGGAACCACAAAAGGAAATTTGGGAAGCTACACTGTATTTTTTGTATCCGGTTCTATTGTTGCCGGAGTCATTGTAATGCTTTTTATACTGAGATTTTACAATGAATGGCTCCAAAGTATTCTGCATTCAATTGCACTGCGTTTTAAAAAGGAAAAATTCTTCGAAGAGCATATCGCATCCCATTTAGTGGATTTAGGCGAGTTTCTTAAAATAAAGAATTTTATTATTCCTTTTTTCTATACCGTGATTATGTGGGCAACATATGTCACAACATATGGACTGACTGCCAAAATGCTCGGTCTGGAACTGAATATTTTTGAGCTCCTGTTTACTCTCTTCTGCGGCGGGATGAGTCTGGCTGTTCCTTCTGCACCTTCGGGAATCGGAGTATTTCATGCGTCCGTTGTATCTGCATTTCTTCTGATGGGCAAGGACGGAAATACAGGTCTTGTATATGCGACAGCACTTCACCTGCTCAGCTTTTTTACGCTGACAGTATCCGGTCTTACATTTTATCTTTACTGGACATACAGAAGAAGACATTCAGGAAAACCTGTCATATCCTAGACTTAGTCTATCTCACTTCAAATCGGAGGGAATCAATCACCTCCGATTTCTCATTCATCAGCTCCAGTCCGTGAATCCCTACAACCGGCTTCCAGTAATAAACTTTTCCTGCATTCGAAATTTTCCTTTCATCAAGTCTCCACCAGTGCCTTCTGTCCGGTATTTTCGCCATAAAAGGAATTCTCTGCCTTCCTGAGGGAATATCGGAATCCAGTGCTGCAATCATATTTCTGACAGGAGAAACAATGCCGTTGAATTTCTCCGGAGCTGAATCAATTGAATCTGTTTCTGTTCCGCGAATAAAGTATTCATAAAATGAGGAGTTTCCGTTCCTGACGGACGTTTTCACTATTCCGACCGGAATTTTTTTATCATGAAATTTTGTGTTTTTATGAAGATAATTCATTACATCTCTCCATATCTGGGCTGCTCCAGTCACACCGCTTACATTCCACATCGGTGCACCGTTTATAGTCCCTACCCACACACCGACCGTAAAATATTCGGAGTAACCGACACACCAGTTGTCTCTCATATCCTTGCTTGTTCCGGTCTTGACTGAACTGGGAAATCGGGTGCTCAAAGGGTTTTCCAGTCCGAAACTCAGAGCCCTGCTTTCCCTGTCGGAGAGTATGTCTGAAATCAGAAATGCAGATTCACTGCTCAATACCTTTTTTTTCTCTTTACGTGCGTCTGGATAATAAGAAGCATCTGAATAAATTCCCTGATTTGCAAGAGTTCTGTAAGCATTTGTCAGATCCCAGAGACTTACATCAGCTGAACCCAAGGCAATGGAAAGTCCGTAAAAATCACTTTCTCTGAGATTCCTGATCCCGAGTTTTTCCAGAAAATCGGCAAATACATCAGTTCCTGTATAGTCCAGAGTTTTGACTGCAGGCACATTCAATGAGGAAGCAAGGGCCTTTCTTACAGTGACTCTCCCGAAAAAATTTTCTTCATAATTGG
>JBPOJG010000253.1:0-2845 GCA_052033835.1 Spirochaetota bacterium | reverse complement strand
TCCTCTCTCTTCAAAATTCCTGTACTGATCGAAACTGGCACATGCAGGACTGAAGATAATATGAGTTTCTCTTTGAGGCAGAACCTTTTTCAGATATCTGAGAGATTCTTCCACAGTTAAGAAAAATTCTGCCTGGGGATAATTATTTTTGATATCCTTTTTCCATATTTTAGCAGCCTCTCCGTAAACGCATAAAACAGGATTCATCTCAGACAGCCTTTTGAAAAGAGGCTCAAGAGATTCATTTTTCGGTCTGCCTCCGAGTATGAGTGCAGTGCTGTCATTTTTTTTATATCCGGCAGTTCCTGAAAGCATACTGTGAAGGTTAGTGGACTTTGAGTCATTAATAAAAATGAAATTTTCATGAGAATGCACTTTTTCGAACCGATGGCTGAGACCGGTGAAACTGGATATTGAACTTTGTATTCTGACAGGCTCAATTCCTGCGGATTCGGACAATAGAATTGCCGCTGCAAGATTTTCCAGATTATGAGATCCGAAAAGGGGAAAACTTTCTGAAGAGTATCTGAATTTTTTCGTCTGAATGCATTTCTCATTTTCCAGAATCACTGCATCGGAATTTTCCGATTTACCGAAAAAAACTGTATTCTGCGGAAACTGGAAACCGGAGTATACTGTCCTAAGTTTATCATTCAGCACCAAAATATGATTTGGATTTGAACTGTCTGAGATTTTCCATTTCGCAAGGGCGTAGTTTTCCATTGTTTTATGTCTTTCCAGATGGTCGGGAGCGATATTCAGAATCGCAGCACAGTCCAAATGAAGTGTTCCCGAATCTTCGAGCTGATAACTGGAAAGCTCGAGTACCGCGAAATCCAGATCTTCCTCGCAGATTTCAATGAAAGGTTTCCCTATGTTTCCTCCGGCTTCCGTTTTTTCATATTGCGATTTTATGATATGTGCGGTCAGTGATGTCGTTGTGGATTTTCCGTCGGTTCCTGTGATCCCTATTGTTTTTCCTTTGAAAAAGGCGTTCGCAAGGTCGATCTCACTCTTGACCGGAATATTCAGTTCTTTTGCTGATTTCAAAATTTCATGGTCGGGACTGATGCCGGGACTTTTTATGATGCAGTTCAGTGGCAGAATTTCCTTTAATGAAGTAGTGTCGGAAAAAAAATCTGCAGAAATTTCAGGGGCAGTTCTGTCGATGAGAACAGGAGAACAGCCTTTTCGCTTTAAGAAATTCAGAACGCCTGTGCCGGAGATTCCTCCTCCAAGCACTGCGATTCGAGAGCCAAGGTTTATGTATTGACGAATATCCACATCTTCAGTGGTTTTTCTATTGAGACAGGCGTCAATTAAACTTCATTTGACGAAAAAAAACATCGAAAAAAATCAAGTAATTTTTTTACAAACGGATCAAACTCATTTTGACCTCTGAGGGTCGCTTAAAAAAATGGCTGTATGCTGACTTTAATGATAGTTCTTTTTATTTCAATTTACGCGGCTGATATTCTGCTGCTTTTCTTCTTTGGATTTCATTCCATTCTGATGGTTTATCTGTATAAGAAAAATCACGAATACTGCATTTCAGATCCTTCCAGAGATCTGGATCTGAATGATCCGAAGCTCCCAATTGTCACAGTACAGCTTCCTATTTTCAATGAATTTTACGTCATAGACAGACTGATTGACTCAGTAATAGAGCTGAAGTATCCAAAAGACAAGCTGGAAATTCAGATTCTTGACGATTCTACTGATGAAACTGTCCAGAAAGTGGCCGGAATTGTCCGTAAGTATTCCCAGGAAGGGTTCTGGATTACTCATATCCATAGAACCGACAGAACAGGGCATAAGGCCGGTGCACTTGAAAATGGACAGAATCTCTGCAAGGGTGAATTTATTGCCATTTTTGATGCGGATTTTATGCCTGAGCCTGATTTTCTTCTCAGAACCCTGAGTTATTTTGATGATCAGGAAATCGGAATGGTTCAGACCAGATGGGGCCATATCAATCAGAACTATAATGTTCTGACAAAAGCTCAAAGCTACGGTATTGACGGGCATTTTATGATTGAGCAGGTTGCCAGAAATGCAAACAATCTTTGGATGAATTTCAACGGAACTGCAGGGATCTGGAGAAAAAAATGTATCGAAGATGCAGGCGGATGGGAACATGATACTCTGACTGAGGACTTCGATCTTTCTTACAGAGCAGAGATGAAGGGCTGGAGATTCAGATATTTCAAAGATATCGTATGCAAGGCTGAAATTCCGGCAATGATTTCTGCATACAAATCACAGCAGTTCAGATGGTGCAAGGGAAGTATTCAGACTGCTATGAAACTTCTTCCTAGAATTTGGAGTCATGGACTGAATTGGAAAGTGAAAGGGGAGGCAGTGGTGCATCTCATTAACTATTCCGTGTGTCCTCTGATGGTTTTAAACATCCTTCTGACAGCTCCTCTTCTTCTGATGGAATACTGGACAGGTTACAGTTTTACTGATCTGCCTCTGACAGTTCTCTTCCTGACAGCAACTCTGCTTTCCGTAGGATCAGTAGGACCTCTTTTCTTTTATGCCTATTCCCAGAAGGAAATCTATCCAGACTGGAAGTCCAGACTTGGATTTCTGCCTATAATGGTGATGATTGGTACTGGGGTTTCGATCGTGAATACAAGAGCTTGGATTGAAGCAGTTCTCGGGATCAAATCCGGTTTCAAGAGAACTCCTAAGCTGAGAATTGAGAACAGTGGGGACAGTCTGAAAGAAAGAATGAAATATACAGTTCCGATGGATTTCCATGCAATTCTGGAAATTATGATGGGAGTATACTGTATTTTCTGTATTTACCTTTCGATTGTAACATACAAACCCTTTATCA
>JBPOJG010000270.1:0-5909 GCA_052033835.1 Spirochaetota bacterium | reverse complement strand
ATGCTTATCCTTTATCAGCAGAACCTGATAAAATTTATTCTCAGTGACTATTCCCGGAATGCTTTCGAGAGGTTTCACTTTTTTAAAACCTAAAGAATAATATGAATCTCGGAGAGAGGATTCAATTCTATTCTTAATGATCTTGCCGGGGAGTTTTTTTCCCTGCCAATTTTTCCAGAACAGCTCTATATAATTTTCCTGAGTCATCGAATCCTCCTTTTTTAAATTCTGCACACCTATTCCGTTTGTCACCTGTTTTTTTGCAGCCCCATCACTTCCTCACCATCACTTCCTCACCATCACAGATGCACTGAGCCAGAAAAGAGTGCGGAAGCCCATTGCATACAATGTCTGTTTTTCGTAAGAAGAACCGTTCAGCACAAGGAAAATAAATGCGGTATAGAAGACTGCTGTTGCAGAAGTTATGCTGTACACAAGGAAACGACTCCAGTCCTTTTCTTTGAGCAGACTGATCCCAGCTGCGATATAAAAAAATCCTGCGATGAAATTGAATACCAGAATCCAGAGATGAAAATTCTTGCCTGCCGACTGAAGTTCATTCCAGTTCAGAAGATGCCTGCCTCCGGAAAACACTGTCAATGCTCCGAATAGAATCATAAAGGAATATACGATTAGATGTATTTTTTTCATAAGGATTCAAAGTGCTCTTTCTATTAACGAAAAATCGGAATCTCGATGAAATAATCCGACATCATAGTGGCGGGAAACAGAATAAATCAGAATATCCATAGCCGGAACAGTAATTCCCTTAGCTCTCAACTTTTGTGCTAATTCGAAGGAAAGTTGATATACGACTTGATTGCAGGATAAAACCGGAACGGTCTGTGATAATTCTTTGATCAACTTGATTTCTTCTTTCCCTTGAGCTCCGTGAAATAACTCCAATAAAACCGGTTCGCAGACTCTTGCTTCTCCGGAAACTAAAAGTTCCTGTACTTTGATTCTCACTTTTTCATCCCCTTTTTTGCGAAGAGCCTCGATCCAGGCGGAAGTGTCAATTAATATGCTCATCTCTTCCGCCTCAATTTCTGAAGTTCGGAATTAGTGATAAAGTTTTCCAGTTTTCCCAGTTTGGAAGCAAACTCTTCCATCTTTTTTTTCTGAATATATTCTGTCATTGCTGTAATGATTGCATCCTTTTTACTTCTTTGTTTACTGTAAATCAGCACCTGATCGAGAAGGTTTGCGGGAATATCCACTGTCGTTTTCATATACCAATTTTGACAGACTTAAGAATTTCTGTCATTCCTTTTTTACGGTCATTCGGGTTACAAGCGAATACGGAGTCTTCTGTATGGCTGAGTATAAAATAGACTAATGAAAACATTTTCGATTATAAATCATTATTTTATCATAGTACTTCCCAGATTTCTAATCTCACTTCGTTCGATTAGAAATCTGGAAAGAGTTTGGAGTCCTGCCGGACAGGCCCAAAGGGGTTTTGAAAACCCCTTTGGAATCCCCGCTTTTGCTCACATTCAGTGACAATGCAAAAGCACTTTAAGCCAATGAATAATTGACTAAATGAAAATTTCATTAGAAATCTGGGTACTTCTCTCACATAAAATCTTAAGATTTCTCCGTCGCTGCCTTCCAGAAGGAGTTATCTTCCTCAGCCGCTCCTTCGAAATGACAAATTGGCTCATCCTTTCGTAATGACCTTTCGTAATGACCTTTCGCCTTTCGCCTTTCGCCTTTCGCCTTTCGCCTTTCGCCTTTCGCCTTTCGCCATTCGCCATTCGCTATCCGCTATCCGCTATCCGCTATCCGCTATCCACAATCCGCAATCCACAATCCACAATCCACAATCCACAATCTTCAATCGACAATCTGCAATAAACAATCTCCTTGACCTCCAATCCCCATAATAAACTATTCAATTATGTTCGCTGAATTCTTCTACAGACTGAGAGCTAAAAAAGTCCCTGTGTCCACTACTGAATATCTGGATATGATCAATGCGCTGAAAAGTCTCCCTCAGATCACTGAGAACTGGACTGTGAGCCGTTTCTATTCAGTGGCCAGAAGCTGTCTTGCAAAGGACATCCGTTTCTATGATGATTTTGACATTGTGTTTGCTCAGGTCTTCGGGGGGCTGAACTATTCGGATGAATCTTTCCGCGATCTGCTCAAACAGTGGCTCGACAAGGCATCTGAAAAAGAGTTCAGTGAGGAGAACAAAAAGAATGCTCCTCTTTTCAATGAAGAAGAACTGATGAATGAACTCAAAAAAAGGATGGAAGAGCAGAAGGAAAGACATGACGGCGGGAACAAATGGATCGGCACAAAGGGAGTCTCTCCGTTCGGTCACAGCGGTTTTAATGAATTTGGGATACGGATTAATGGAGAGTCCGGAGGACGTTCTGCAATCGGTGTCATTGAAGAAAGAAAATACAAGGAATACAGGACAGATGCTTCTCTCAATGTAAGACAGATCAAGGTTGCACTGAAAAAACTGAAGGATCTGAGAAAGGAAGGCAGAAAAGAGTTTTCCATCCAGAAAACGATAGACAGGACAGTGGAGAACGGAGGGGATCTGGATCTCGTGTTTGCCCCTTCCAGGAAAAACAGACTGAAACTGATGCTTCTGATGGATGTAGGGGGAAGTATGACTCCTTATGCAGAAAAAGTGAGCAGACTGTTCTCAGCGGCCCATCAGCTCAATCATTTCAAGGAATTTCATTATTATTACTTTCATAATATTATCTATGATCATGTATATCAAGATGCTTATTTTCAAAAGAAAATCAGTCTGCACAGACTGACTAAAAAAATTGCGGCTGACACCAAGGTGGTTTTTGTGGGAGATGCAAGCATGAATCCCTATGAACTTTTCGGAAGTTCTGCCTCATACTATTCCTATTTTCATTCCGGAAAGGAAGAAGAGACAGCCAAGCCGAGGACAGGAATGGAAGCTTTAAAATTTCTTACGGATTTTTATGATTCTTCCGTTTGGGTCAATCCCGATGATGAAAGATACTGGACTTCCACTACTTGCGAAGCAATCTGGGATCAGCTCCCTATGTTTTTTCTGAGTGTGAACGGAATTTCCAGAGCAATGAAAAAGCTGATGTCAGGCTGATTTTGCTGTCCAGTTGAAAACCATACGATGAAGTTCTTCCGGCTTGAACGGTTTTGCCAGTATATCGTTCATTCCGACTTCCATAATTCTGCCCTGAACCTCTGAAACAAAGGCCGCTGTCAGTGCAATGATCGGCATTTCCGCATACCAGCCTTCCATTTTCCGAATTCTTCTGCAGACTTCAAATCCGTCCATTTCAGGCATCTGCAGATCCAGAAAAATCAGGTCGTATCTTTTTTCAGTCACCATATTCATTGCATCCAGTCCGCTCGGAGCAAGATCCGGATCAATTCCAATCTTTGCTAGAAACTTCTTTGCAATATTCAAATTGACTATATAATCATCTATTATCAGAATTTTTTTATCAGAAAAATCCATACTTCTTCCCTGTTCCTTGTTCTGTGTTCCTTCTTTATTTTTTGTTCTGGTTTCAAAAAGAATCTCAAAAAAGACCTTAGTGCCTTTCCCAGGTTCACTTTCAATATGAATTTCAGTTTTGAAAAGTTCCAGAAGTTTCTTTGTAATTGCAAGTCCGAGCCCCGTTCCTCCAAATTTCCTTGCTGTCGATGAATCGGCTTGAGTAAATCCGAGAAAAATGGATTCTATCTTGTCTTTTGGAATTCCAATTCCTGTATCTTCCACAGAAAAAAATATTTTTGCATTATTATTAATTATTTCTGAAACACGGACAGTCAGATCCACTTTTCCTTCAGATGTAAACTTAACTGCATTGGATATCAGATTTGTCAGTATCTGAGAAAGTCTGAACGGATCGCCTACAATTGTCTCCGGAATGTTTTCGTCGAGAATCAGATTCAGCTGATTGGAAAGTTCATTTGCTCTTGCTGTCATTGACTGTCTGATATTGGATACAAGCATCGGCAGATTCAGTTCAATGGATTCAAGGACAACTTTTCCTGCTTCTATCTTATTGTAATCCAGTATGTCATTTACAAGAGTCAGAAGATGTTCTGCAGAAAATCCAAGAGTCTTCAGATTTTCAGTCTGTGCAGGAAGATGTTCTTCCGAAAGAAGGATATTTGTGATCCCGACAACAGCATTTAAGGGTGTTCTGATTTCATGACTCATCGTGGAAAGGAATTCAGACTTGATTTTGGCAGAGTTTTCCGCTGCCTCTTTAGCTTTAATCAGTTCTTCTTCCTTATGAACGATTTCCGTGATGTCCGTACTGACACCCAGAACATTTACGCACCCGTCATTCATTACAATAGGCGCTTTGATCGTCCTGAACCAGCGTTTTTTTCCACTGACAGCAGTATGAGCTTCCACGACAGTGATGACATCTCCAGTTTCAATTACCTGACGGTCAATTTTCGTATAAGCATCCACTTCCGGTACAAAATCGTGTATTTCATAATTATTTCTGAATAAAATTTCTGATGCAGGTTTTTCAAAAAGATCTTCCACGGCCTTGTTTACAAGGATGAATCTCCCTTCAATGTCTTTCATAAAAATCAGACTTGGATTTGTATTCATCAGGTTGGTAAAAAGTATTTTCTGATGAACGAGTTCTTCCTCTGCCTTGACCGTCTGGGATATATCAATGGAAAACCCGAGGATTCCCTGTCTGCCGTTTGGAAGAGTCACCAGCCTTTTTCCTGCAAGATAAAATTTTCCCGGAAAAAGTTCTTCAGTTCTGCTGAAGGTTTCCCCTTTTCTTTTAACAGCTTCACCGTCATCCTGAACAATCTGGTCAGCTGTTTTTTTTTGGAAAAAATGATAATCAGTTTTGCCTAATATTTCACTTTTATTTTTACCCAGAGTCTCTTCTGAATAAGCATTTACAAAAATGAATTTTCCATCCAGGTCCTTGATAAAAATATTTACAGGTACGGAGTCCAGGATTGTTTCAAGGGAGGAAAAATCATACTGAATCGGATATTCCGGCCTGATTTCAAAGAGAAACAGAACTGGAAATGCTGTCAGAAAAAGAAGAAATCCAGTACTGGCAGAAAACATTACAGGCAGAAGTCCCTTTTCGCCGACTGTGGAAATTCCGGCCAGACAGAGAAATAGAAGGAATGCAGATATGGCCTTTTTTCGAAAGTGAAAATCCTTCTGAAAGTAAAGCCCAAGCAGAAACCATATAAATGCAAGGCCTTTGAGTTTCATATCCCCGAATCCGGCCAGCACAAATGAATAAAGGACCGATTCAAGAAAGAGGGTCTGAAAGAATCTGTAATGGTTTCCTTTTCTCAGAAAAAACAGGGAAACGGAAAGGATCAGAGCTGAAATGAACGTGACAATTATGCTTTCCACAGTCAAAACAGAAAACAGAAACAGTATTCTGTTCAGAAGAATCAGGAGGCAGCCCAAAACGGTCATCATTCAATATACAAATTTTATTATCTGTATTTCTTTGCAAACAGTTCATTGAAGATCATTGGTCTTTTTCGGATTAAAGAATAGAGTTGTTGAAAAAATCAAGAAATTATCGGAAAAGCCAAGTTCATTAAGAGTAAATAGGGATTTTCAAGGGACGATAGTCCCTTGAAACCACCGGTAGGATTAACTCAGCTCGCTTTAGCGAGCTGCTGATTTATTCTGAAATGAATATATTAGAATTGTTGAAAACTAATTTTTCAACCACTCTAATTTTTCTTGTAAAATTATATGTTTTCTATTCCGTTGAAACCTGTCCGCTAAGAAGGGAAAGAGGGAAATATGCAGGAAGAACATGTTGGATGATGTTGAAGTTCAGGCGTTCATCAAGAAGAACACGGCTGAGATCATCGAAGAGAACAAGACCACGGTGTCCAACGTGCTGCGCGAAGTGGAGCGCATC
>JBPOJG010000366.1:0-22245 GCA_052033835.1 Spirochaetota bacterium | reverse complement strand
ATCCCGAATCTTTCATAGTCGGCTTCCGACTCGAGCACAATCAGTGATGTTACGGGAGTCACTGCTTTGATGAATTCCGCTTTTTCCAGAATATCCTTCCATTCATTCTGGCCTATGTCCTTTTTCCTGCCGAAAGAATTCATAAGTTCTCTGTAGACAAAAAGCCTTGCTGCCCTGTCCGATCCTTCATTTGTCTTCTCTGAAGTTTTTGACCTTGTGACTGTGATTCCTGCATTTCGGAATGAATGGGATACATCATCATTTTTTTCCAATGGAACAGTTCCGTAATTCAGGAATTTCATAAATTCTTCATTCGTTTTTCCCAGCAGGGAAACTCTTTCCATTCCCAGAAATGAATTCCAGAAATCAGACACTTCGCCGGAAATGAAATGCACAAACACTCTGTTCTTCCCTGTATGAAAGAACTCCTCCGTCAGTCTGTGATATTCCGAATTTTTTAGTTCTGTATATGGAATCGAGTGTTTTCCTTTCCCTGAAACAATCAGTGCGTTCCCGAAGGAAGCATTGATTTCATGAAACGGGAAAACCGGAAACTTTCTGTACTGAAATTCATTCAGAATTTTTTTTCCTTCCTCTGCATTCGAAATCAGATGCATCCTGCTCCCATACAGATATACAGATTTTCCGTCCTTCTGAAGAAGTGAAAGATTTTCAATGAGAGACAGAAATTTTTCCTTCTCTGAAGAATCGACTGGATATAATATAATGCTTTTTATATCAGACTTGTATTCGGACTCTGCATAATTCGTAACTGTATATTCATATCCTGCAAACCTGAATTTTCCGGAAGGATTTCCTTTTTTTCTGACTGTAAGCCCCTGGTTTGGAAAAGAAAGAGAAGAAGATTCATAAACTCCGTTTTCTTTTTCGGAGTAAGAGGATTTTCCATCCAGAAAATCCGGTCTCTCGCCTCCTGAGAATCGAACCCTCCTGCTCCACGACTTTGATGTATAAGGCGGACCTGAGAGTTCGGGCGGCTGGTATTTCAATCCGTCACCTTCTTCTATAAGTGGACTGACAATACCGATTTTTACTTCTCTGAAATTTCCCGGTTCAACAGGAAATACCCTCAGTCTCCATCGCCCGTCTTCGAGCCATTCCGCAAGTGAGGGATCTCTTCTTTCCACGCCGACTATGGTTTCGTACGCTTTTTTCGCCTGAGGTTTAAATGCAAGCCTGCCCTCTTCCTCCTTTCCGTTAATCCAGAGAGAGAGTGAAGTGACTATGCTTCCGGAAGGAGCAGAAACTGTATAAATTGCTTCTTCAGGTCTGAAGTTTTCCTTTTTTTCATTTCTTATTCTGAGCTTGGTCTCAGTATAAGCAGTTCTCGAAGCAAGATCAATTTCCACAGCAGATTCCTGTGCTTCAGTAATCAGGGATACTCCGCTCCAGAGTCTTTCCTGTTCTTCATCTGAATATCCGAAGAAGAATCTGAGAAGTCTGTTCTTTTCATCCTCAGTGAGACCGATATCCGTACTCGAAAAAATCAGTGAGGATAAAAATGATAAGGGATCATATTGTTTGCCTGAAGAAAACATACTGGAATTTCTGACACGCCTTTCCGGCATCAGAAAATATTCCAGTGCATTTGACTTTTCCAGTTTCTCTGCAGCCGCTGCCCATCTGGGAAGGAGATCGGATTTGATTTCCCTGGAATCGAGATGTTTGAGTGTACTGTAAGCTTTTCCCCAGTCGATCAGAAAATTCAGTGAAAAGGCCAATGAAGCCAGAATCACAGCAGCAGTGACTGCGAGGGAATACTTCTGGTACTGAGTGCTGCCTCTGACTTTGAGTTCATTCCCGGAAAGCTGAAACATTCTGATGAACAGAATAAATGCAAATATCGGACTGTAAGGGAGAAGTCCAAGTCCGGCAAAAGGAATCATAATCCACGCAAATATGCAGATGGGAAGAAGTGTCAGAATAAAGGGTGTGCAGAGAAGTGCTCCGAATCCGAGAACAGGACGAAGTCCCGCAAGGGCAGCACTGGGGAGAATCCTGTGCATTGAGGAAAGAATCAGAAAACTGAATGAAATCCAGAGAAGCACAGTTGTCCTTGTGCTGAAAGGAGCAAACACTTCATGATTGAAGAGATACTTGTCAGTTCCGAATGCTGCACCCGAAAGAAGAATTGCAAATCCGAAAAAGAAGTAACCGGCATTGTACAAAAGTTTTGCTGCAATGAATATCTGCACTGCCCCAAACACTGCCAGAACAATCATCCCGACTTTGGAATCCAACAGTCCTGAAAAATTCATTGTCCCAGCCAGAACAAGAAGGAGGTTTAGAAAAAGAAGCCCGAACAAAACCGACATCAGATGCCAGTTTTTTACAGAAATCCTGAATGTATGATTGTCTTCTAAAAACCAGCTCCGTGCACTTTCGATTGGATTTTTTCCCAATTTCTCTTTCGGAATGAAACTCTCTTTCTGTTCCGGCTCTGTTTCAGTTCTGTTCTGCATAAGTCACTCTTCCTGAAACAAAAGATAAATTACAGACAGTCTTCTGTAAAGTAAAAAGCCGCCTCAATAATCTTAAAAACTGAATTCTGACTCACTGAATGCAAGGTCCAGTCTGCTCAGCATATCCTTGGCTTTCTCTTCTTCAGGACTGATGAGAAGTATTTCTGATAATATAGACTCAGCTCTTTTCAGATTCCCAGTCATTCGATAAATCTCGGCAAGATTGTACAAATTAGGGATATTGTTGACATCCCTGAGACGAAGTCTTTCACCGAAGTCCGCAGCAGATTCAAGATCCCCGCAGAGTTTCAGACTTTTTGCTGCTGCAAAAAGGTAGGAAGAATCTTCCGGATTCATATCTAGAAATCTGTTATAATGTTCTGCTGCTTCTCTGAAATTTTTTCTTCTGTAATGGATGTTCCCGCAAAGTTTATGATAATTTCTTTCACTCGAAAGACCTGCACTCTGCAGCAAGGCAAATGACTCTTCATACTGCTCCGCATTGTAAAGCTGAAGAGCCTTTATCATTTCTGCACTCTCGGAAAAAGCTGATTTTTCCCGTATGCCGGTACACTGAATTCTCATTACACTGAAATCGTCAGTCAGCTCTCCTTTTTCTGAAGTGAGCTTATAAATTTTTTGCAGGTCGCCTGCTGACTCTTCAATTGTTCTCAGAAAGAGATTTTCATCCTCATTAATCAGTCTTCTTCCGTTTGCATCCGTTCCCAGATTCAGATCATCTCTTCCGTCTGATCCGATAAAAATTCTGTCACCGTTGTACAGCTGAAACGTCTGTATTTCCACTCGGCTGTTTTCATTGATCCCGAGCATTCCAATTTTCCTGAGTTTCAGTGAACTTTCAATAAAAGATGCTTTTTCATCTCTGTACACTGCAGTCCAGGGGTGTTCTGCATTCAGAAAATACATAAACCCTGTTTCAACATCAATCATTCCCATCACGACGGAAATCATCATTGAACCGTCGAATGATTCAAAAATTTTCTGCAGTTCAATAAAAGACAGCTTCAGCCATCTTTCCGGATACATATTCTGATTACCCTGAAAGAGGACAGTTCTGGATATAATTGATTTGAACACGACACCCAGAACAAGAGCTCCACCTGCTCCCTGAATAGACTTCCCCATAGCATCGCCATTGATAAATACAGCGTATTTTTTTCCTTTCAAAGTTATCTCGTCAGAAATACAGATGTCTCCCCCGATTTCATGTTCTCTGCCTTTGAAAACGAAATTTTTCTTCTGCTTCATGATGACATCTATATTGATCCTTTCTGTATGGACTGTATTTGTAGCCAGAGGACTGACTATCAGTGTCGTCAAAAAATAATCTCCATCCTGCTGTTCTTTCAGAAGTTTTACTTCAGTAAGTGATTCCTGCAGTTCTTCCGTCCGTTTCTGAACCTTCTGCTCCAGATTTTTATTCAGGTCTTCCACTGTTTCATGCAGGTTAAGAAACCTGTTTGCAAGCACACCTGCAATTCCGACCACAAAGGCAAAGAAAGCAAATCTGTTCAGAACAATTCCAGTCTTGAATATCATTGAATCCAGAACATCAAAAACCGTACACAGAATCAGAACGGACAGCCCGATGAAAAGCCTCTTGGCGTTGCTGCTCTTGTTTCGAATCGAGAGAACTATTGTATGAAAATAGAATCCCATTGCAGTAAGTGCACATATCTGCCATACCTTCAGGACATACTGAATGTATTCAGGAGGAACAATAGAAAAAACAGCAAAAAAAACCGCGCAGACTTTGAAATAGTGTCTGAAAAAAAATGACAGCCTTCCTAGAAGAAGATAGTCCAAAAAGGCACCTAAAAGAGGACCGATCATCGATACACTCGTCAGCTCAAATCTGTAAACCAGAATTGAATCCATTCCATACTCAAAAAGAACACCGCTTCTCGAAAACATATAGATGAACGAACAAAGAGCAAAAAGACCGAACATAAGATTGTAAATTTCATTTCTTCTCTTGATGTAAAGGAACAGATGATAAAATCCGGTAAACAGATAGAGAAAAATAAGTATGAGTCCTGTCCTGTCTCTAGCATCATAAGAAATTTTAAAATAATCATCTAGATAATATCCCTGAGTTCTGTACAGTCCAGTCAGATGAAGACCCGGATTGCCCTGCAGATGTATAAAAAGGGTATTTTCCTTTTCCTTCAGAACCCCTGGAAACACGGGATAAAAAGTCTCTCCATATCTGCTTTTGACAGTTTTTCCGTTCTCAAAAGTTCCTTCCTCTGCAATTTTAACACCGTTGATATATATGGAATATACTTCTCCTATTCCCTTCAGATAAACACCGTTCAGTCTTCCCGACTGCAGGAATTCATTCGGAACATCAAACTGAGTGATGAAAGAGAAGACAGAGCTTTTCCTGTCAGGGAAAATATCTTTAACTGCTGCGGGAAACTTTTCGATTTTTTTCCAATCTGTTCCGGCTTTTTCCAGCTGAATAAATTCTTTCTGAAAATGATCTGTAATGTACCAATCTCTCTGACGGCAGTCTGTTGAATTTGTACATATTTTCAGCAGATCTGCTTTTTCTGCTGAAATATATACCGATGGAATTAAAAAAAGAAGGATTTTCAGAATTTTCATTTCAGTCAAGTTTTATGCTCTCCGGAGTTTTTTTCAACTATTTTTACTGTTTATTCATTTATTATATATTTCGTATTGCTGAAGAGGATTCAGCATAGCTGCGCTGCTTTTCGGAAAATTGAATGACCTGCTGCAGTATTTATCGGTGTTCAATAGAAGGATATATAAATATTCTGAAATTATGCATATAATGTATTCCCCAGATTTCTGCGAGCAAAGCGTCGCAAGCTTGGATGCCGCTGCGCCCTTCGGGCTGTTGGAAATCCGCGTATTCATATCCGAAAACACTGTTCATTTTGTCGGTGTTGAAAACCTTAACCGTTTCAGCGACGCAAAACGTCGATATTCAACCTGCCGGCCAATGCTGTACAATTAACACGATCTGCGCTGATTGATATGGAACGCTCTTCGTCGACGGCCTGCTGGCTTTCGGGCAAAAACGCGGTCAGGCTTTGTTTTCGTATACTGTTTTTTCAGATACAATGAGTTCAGAAAATCAGACTCATTTTGAGTAAAAATCGCGATTTTCCTTACGTTTTATTTTGCTGAGCAGTAACGTATTTTTTTACAAACCACGGAAAAATATAATTTTTCAGCATATATGCCGGTTTTCAAAATGAGTCTTGGGATATCCGGCATGGAAATTGAGATTGACTTTCAGAAAAAGACTTTCAGGTTTTTGGATTTTTACTTTTCACCGAGAGAAATATAAAATAAATCAAAACTGTAATCAAAAAACCGAAAACTGCAATTCTTGCAGAAAGGTTTCCGATAAAAATAGGAAAACTCTTCAGCCCGGGAGAAATCTCTCTTACATTCCAGAATCGATAAAAATAATAAAACCAGGAGGAAAACCCTGCTGACAGAAATATGATAAATGACTTCAGAAGAAATGGAAATTTTTTACTGCTGAAATAAAAATACATTGTATATACAAATGTAAATCCTGCTGCAAGAAAAAGATTCAGAATGAACACTTCCTGAAAACCGGGAAGAGGTTCACTCATTTTTGCCCCGTCTTTTTCGGTTTCGGACTTGCTGCGTCCTTTTCCAGTTTTTTAGTTTCCTCTGCATTCGGATATTTCGGTCTCTGATGCAGACTCGAAAGCAGTATTTCCTTAAATGAATTTTTAATGATATTGAGATCACCCAGAGTCAGACCGCATTCATCCAGCTGATTTTCTGCGAGTTTGGTTCCGATGATCTTCTGAATCAGTTCTTCCAGAGACTCAGAACTGACAGTGTCCAGTGAGCGGCTCGCTGCCTCAACTGAATCCGCTATCATTACAATTGCAGTTTCCTTTCTCTGAGGTTTCGGTCCGGGATACTGGAAGTCTTTTTTTCTGATCTTTTTTCTCTGATTCGGTGAAAGTTCTGCCAGTGCCTTATGGTAAAAGAATGCCATTGTACTCGTTCCGTGATGCTCAGGGATGAAGCTGATGACCTCCCTCGGAAGCCTTGCTTTCTTTGCCATCTCGATGCCGTCGAGCACATGATCTATCACAATCTTTGCCGCAAGCCCCGGATTGTTTCTGTCAATATGTTCCTTCTTGGGAATCAGATGCTGATTTTCCACAAAGAAACCTGCATTAGGAATCTTTCCGATATCATGAAAATATACCCCAACTCTGACCAGAAGCCAGTCAAGCCCCAGATTCTGCGCAGCCCTTTCAGACATTGCAGCGACCAGGAAGGTATGCGTGTATGTGGAAGGAGCCTTTGTAAGAAGTGCCTGAAGAAGAGGATGTCCAGTGTCTGCAAGTTCCAGAAGTTTGAATCTTGTAGGTATATTGAAAAGATATTCAAGAATAGGGAGCAGAAACTGTGCGGCTGTCGCACAGGCAAATCCGTTCAGAAGACATGCCAGATACACCTTCAGAATATTGGAGGATAAAAACACTTTCAGAAAATTCTGATTGGACAGACTGTTCCAGAAAGGTCTCGAATCCAGAAGATAGCCGCTCGTTGCAACAAGCATCTGAATGCCTGCAATCAGAAAACCTATCTTCAGAAAATCCAGTCTCTTTCGTATCCTGTTCCCGTAGACAGAGGAAATCACAGTGGTGGAAAATGCCATTACAAATGAGGTCACATTATTCATGGAAATCAGGAATACCACAAAAGAAATATAAAACCCTATTGCAACCGCCAGCTGTTCATCATAAATAAACCCTATCAGAAGACCGACCATTCCGATAGGCACAAAGACCGCAAAATAGTATACTGAATCAAATGAACTGTCGGGATGATAATAGAATCTCGAAAGAATGAATGCCAGAAGCGTGACTGTCCATAGTAAAGAAAATATAATGATATTGCTGGAAAGATCATTCAGTCTTCTCTGATCGTATTTTTTCAGATAGGCAGAGATGATGGCCACAAAGATGATCTGTACAATCAGAACAGAAAGAATGGAGGATATATTTGTCTTGGAAGAATCAGCTGAGATCTGTTCGAGTTTTGTTCTCGCCTCAGGAGTGATGATTTCACCTGCTCTGACTATCCTTTCGTTTCTCTCTATCTTACTGATGACAGGTTTGACCTTTTCAGAAAGAAGTGCCCGTTCAGCATCGGTTTCTTCGGGCCTGTATGTACAGGCCGGAACTGAATATATATAGGAAAGACTGAGTCTTTTCACTGTATGAAGGGTTTCCGAATCAAGTGAAGGAAACTTGTCCTTCATCAGTCTCGAAAAAGATTCCATTACAGTCTGGTTTCTGTATATGACTTCTCTGGGAAGAATGTGTTTTCCGTCCAGAATGGATATTTTTTCCTTATGCCCTTTGTTGTAAATTTTTCCCGTATACGCAGGATTGGCACTCAGATCCTTGGGATTGTCCTTCATGATGCAGTAGGAAGTGAAGAAAATTCCTGTAGTCTCGGTGACAAGTTCCTTCAGTCTGTCCTTTCTAGGATGCTGAACCAGAAATTCCAGATCTTCCTTTGACTTGTTCTTCCATCTCTGATTCTTCTGCAGCAGAGCCGCAATATTTTTAAATGATTTTTCTGCCGGATGGTTCCTGAGAACATCCATTTCCTCATTTATATAAGAACTGATTGTCTGAGTAAGTATATTAAAATCTCTTTCGAATATATATGATCCCGAATTGTAAGCCTTTGCCCTTTCGGCCTGTGTTCTGTTTTCGTCTATATAATTGATCTCACGCCTGGAAATCACAGTTTCAGTCGAAACAGAACCGATTGTGTAGGGTCCGTTCGGACGAAGATCTATTTCTGTCTGTCCGAAAAAAGGATAAGACAGATAATATGCAGAAAGTCCCATCGTAATGAGAACAAGTCCGAGCTGAAGTTTTCTGATGAAATGCTGATCGCGCACTCTGGTCAGCTTTTCAGTCAGATCAGCAATTTTCTCTTCTGCAATACGACGGAAATCGGTCATAATAGTTTTTCAAGCCTGCTCACGATTGCTTCAATGATATAGTGTCTTGTAATGTCTTCCTTTCCGAACACAACAGAACCCACTTCAGGAATATCAGAAAGAAGTCCTGCCACTTTCTGAAAACCCGATCTGTCTTTTGCAAGATCAATCTGAGTGATGTCTCCGGAAACTGCCATTTTGGAATTCTTGCCGATTCTAGTGAGGATCATCTTCAGCTGCATTGCCGTACAGTTCTGTGCTTCATCGAGAATGATGAAAGAATTTGCAAGCGTTCTTCCTCTCATAAATGCAATCGGGGCAATTTCAATTTTCCCAAGAGAAGTGAGCACCTGCACTTTTTCATAACCGATGCACTCATTCAGTGCATCATAAATCGGTCTGAGATAAGGATCCACTTTTTCCTTCATATCTCCGGGAAGAAAACCGAGAGACTCGCCTGCTTCCACTGCAGGTCTAGTCAGTATCAGTCTTTCCACTTCACCGTTCTGAAGCATTCTGCTTGCAACTGCAATGGAGAGAAAAGTCTTTCCGGTTCCTGCAGGCCCCGAGGCAAAAGTGATAATATTTTTCTGAAGACTCTGTACAAATTTTTCCTGGTTCACAGTTCTAGGATAAATTGTCTTTCCCTTGTTAGTCGTGAGAATTTTCTCAGAAGGATTCCAGGAACTGCCTTCCTGTTTATGAGTTCTGATCTGGTAATTCAGGTCAAATGAATCCAGATCATCAGCATCAGGCCTTCCGGAAAAATTTGCTTCCAGTTTTTTCAGAAACTCAATCGTATGCGCTATCTTTTCCTTCGGACCGCTGATAATAAATGATATTCCTCTCGGTATGATTTCCACTCCAAGAGACTTCTCGAGCTGTCTGACCCGGCTGTCATTGATTCCGCAGATCTTTCTGTATACATTTTCATTGGAGAAGGAATAGGTTCCTCCTCCTGCCGATGACTTTTCCGCGTTTTCCTTCTTTGTCTTTTTCATCAGATTTGAACCGTCCTGATATGAAGTTCTTCGAGCTGCTTTCTGTCCACAGGAGACGGACATTCACTCATCATGCAAGTTCCCTTCTGAGTCTTAGGAAATGCAATGACATCTCTGATCGACTTGCCGTGAGTCATAAGCATCATTATTCTGTCTATACCAAATGCAATTCCACCGTGCGGCGGTGCGCCGTACTGCAGTGCTTCGAGAAGGAACCCGAATTTCTTCCAGGAGTCTTCCTTGGAAATTCCCAATATTCCGAAAATCTTTTCCTGAATATTCTGACTGTGAATTCTGATGCTTCCGCCTCCGATCTCGTTTCCGTTCAGAACCAGATCATATGCCTTTGATTTGAATCCCGCAGCTTTCGCTTTTATCTCGTCAACGGAATCCGTTTCCAGAATACACCCGTCTGAAGGAGAAGTGAAAGGATGATGCATTGCATTCAGAGCGCCTGTGACCGGATCTTTTTCGAACATAGGAAAATCCACGACCCAGGATATATGATAATGATCGGGTTTCGGTGTTTCAAATTTCTGTGAAAGACGCAGACGAAGCGCACCGAGACTGTGGTTTACAAGATCAAGCCTGTCAGCTCCGAAGAAGAGCATATCGCCTTCCTGTGAACCTGCTCTTTTTGCAATGCCTTCGAGTTCTTCCTTTGTGAATCTTTTTGTGATTGTGGACTCGAGTCCTGCAGAACCGTGCTTCATATAGGCAAGTCCTTTGGATCTGTAGTCTTTGGCAAGCCAGGAAGTCAGATCCTCAATTTCCTTTCTGGAAATGACAGATCCTCCCTTTACGCAGATGACTTTCACTGCACCGCCTGAATCGACTGCACCTTTGAAAACATTGAAATCACAGTTTTTAATGATATCGCTGATATCATGAAGTTTCATCCCAAAACGAAGATCAGGCTTGTCGGAGCCGTAACTGTTCATTGCCTCATCGTAAGTCATTCGAGGGAACGTTTCAGGGAGACTGACATCAAATGCCTCCTTGAAGCTGTATTTTACAAGACCTTCAATTTCTCTCATAATGTCTTCCTGATCTACAAAGGAAAACTCCATATCGAGCTGAGTGAATTCAGGCTGTCTGTCTGCACGCAGATCCTCATCCCTGAAACATTTTACAATCTGGAAATATCTTTCCATCCCGCCGACCATCAGAATCTGCTTGAATATCTGAGGGGACTGAGGAAGGGCATAAAATTCTCCAGGGTTCAGTCTGCTCGGCACAAGAAAGTCTCTGGCACCTTCCGGTGTGGATTTGTTCAAAATAGGAGTTTCAATCTCGAGGAAGTTCTTTTTCGAAAGATAATTTCTGACAGAGAGAATAAATTCATGTCGTTTTCTCATTCTGTTTTTCAGTTCATCTTTTCTGAATTCCAGATATCTGTATTTCAGACGGATATCCTCTCCGGATTCATCAAATTCATCGAGCTGGAACGGAGGGGTTTTAGAATGATTCAGAACAGAAAATTTTTCAATGATGATTTCCAGATGGCCTGTTGCAAGATTGGGATTCACTGCATCTTCGCTTCTTTTCTGAAGTTTTCCCTTGACTGCAAGCACAAATTCGGAACGGACATGTTCTGCTTCCTTGAATCCGTCAGGGATGATTTCCTTTCTGGCTACAATCTGAATGATTCCGGTTCTGTCTCTCAGATCAATAAAGATCACTCCGCCCTGATCTCTGTAACGGAATGCCCATCCGCATAAAAATACTTCTGTACCTGCATTTTTGGAAAGCAGGTCCTCTACAAAGCTTCTGGAACTGTAATGTTTGCTTACCCAGTCTCCCAAAATAAATCTCTCCCGATTTACGGAATACAGCTTCTGATTTTTCTCTAATCTGAAAAACCTATATTTCCGGTGATTTTTTAAGTCTAAACTTCCATCCCGAAGATTATGGGCAAGTATTAAAGAGAATCCTTACTGATTCAAAGTTTTTTTTTATGTACGTTCGGCTGAACATTAAATTTGGCAGAAAAGAGAAGATTTCTTCTCCAATTTCCTGCCAATTCCTGGTAATACAAAGCGTATCTGAGGGACTGCACCTGCAGAACTTCACAGATGCTTTCACATATCCGTCACTTTACAATCTCTATAATATCCACAGTGACCACACATCCCGAATCTTTTTCGCCAAGCCTTTTGCCGTGAACACGGATTTTCGTATTGAATCCAGCTTCAGAACCGTCATTGGCATTGATTTTCAGATCCTTGTCTGTATATCCTTTCCCCGGTTTGTCGATGCTGTTCCTGCTCGCTTTTACACTGAAGGATACAGACACCGGTGTACCTTTCCGGTCAGGTGAAGGATACATATCGAGAATGGCAGTGGAGCTGACCATTAAGGATCTGGGAAATGCAGGATATCCTTCAAATGTAAGTCTCTTGTGAACCTGTCTCTTTTTTTCATCAAAAAAAGGATTATACTCAGCAGAGCAGACTTTGTCCAAAGTCACAGGAATACCCGGCTCAATAGATTTAGCGCAGGAAAAAAACGGCGCACTGAAAATCAGCAGATGCAAAACGATATAAATTTGTTTCATAGGTGCATTCTAACTGAGACTTAGGATTGTAAACATTTTTTCAGATCACTGCTCCTTCACTTTTCCCAAATCGAGATAGGCTCCGTCATTCATAATCACAAAATCTCTTGTTTCGATTTCCAGATTCTTCTCCCCGTCATACCGGATGATCTGAACTGCTCCCATCCCGAATCCCATCGGACCTCTGCTGTAATAATGCGCCTCAAGCCTGTATGGAAATGCGGTCGGATTTATGATCCGGAAACATTCAGGGCCGTATCCTCCCGTCAGATCAGCATACAGCTCCCCTCCTGATTCGAGCTGCTTTGAACTGTACCAGGCGTGATTTCCCTTTCTGTCGTAAATGTGAAAATCCACATCATTCGCATCTGTCTCCCAGACAAGGATAAACCGAATCTCTTTTTTCAGCTGCTTCAATTTGTATTCTGTCTTAATTTTTTCGAAATACTCCATATCCTTGCTCTGATTTTTTAATGCAAGACTGTATGAGAGATCCAGATCATCATAGAGGATATCCTGAACCGATGAAAACCTCGAATCAAACTTGAAACTGATTCCTTTCAGAATGACGGAAGCTGCCTCTGCATACTTTCCGTTTTTCATATAGGCCGATGCAAGCAGATGATAAGTGCTTGGATGATCCGGTCTCTGAATAAGCGCGTGTCTGAGTGTGTCGGCGGCTTCCTCATATTCTCCGACAGAAAGAAGTTTTTCCCCTGCCCAGCGTCTGATATCCGCTCTTTTCGGAAAATAGTCAATCAGCGATGTATAAGCCCTTACTGCATCCTTTCTGTTTCCGTTTTTCAGAAATGCATCACCGAGTGCAGTCAGAGCAAGAGTGTCCTGAAGATTTCCGTTTCTCCACTCAAGTGCAAACTGAAGGGCCTGTTTATAATCTCTTTTATCAATTAAATTCTGAAACTTTTTTCTGTTTCCTGTATAAGGTTCGACCTTTTCTCTTTTTTCTTCAGGTTCCGGCTCCGGTCTAGGCCTGGTAACAGTGGTCCCTGTCGGATCAGGTCTGCGGATTTCTCTTTCCGGCACACGAATCCTACTGGGTGTTTCATCAGATGCAGGCCTGGGTTTTTCTGCCGGAGGAGAAACTGATTTCCCGTCAGATGCTCCGCTTTTGTCCTGTGAACTTACCGGTCCTGACGTATCACTCGGCCTTCCCGGTGCCTTATTGGCTTCCTGTATTTTAGCAGGTTCTGTGAAACTGTCTTTTGAACTATTGCTGGAATCTGCCTTGCCTCTCGGCGGAGACTCATCTGTATCGTCTTCTTCTGATTCCATTGCATCAGCAATTACAATGCTCGGATCTCCCTTCTGCTCTCCATCCGAAACACCGCTAATATACTCACTCTTCTTTTCTTTCTTTTTTGAACGTCTGTCTCTTTCCGAATTTGAATTTTTTACAGTTTCTTTTCTGTTTACATTGTCTAGAAATTCATAGAGTTTTGAATTTTTTCTGTTGATCACATCGATTCCTGAAGGACCGACTGTCATTATGTCCGTAATGGAATTTCTGCTGATCTGAAACCTTTCATAGTCAGCCTCAGTTTCGAGAACAAGAAAGGAAGTGTAAGGAGACTGAATTCTGTGTTTTATGGAAAGTTCTCGCGCCTGGAGCTGATAACCTTTTGATGCATCTTCATTCTGCTCTGTCTCTGACAGTGAAATCAGCCTCTGAATGCGTGCCGCAGTGACTTCTCTTTCGAGCAGAAGCTCTTCTGCATCCATCATAGTAAAATTCTCTATTACTTTTCCGTTCCATAAAATCTCTCTGGAAACATCGGCACCGGCATTGCCGAGTTCTCCGAATACAATCACAGGATCACCGGACTGCACAGATTCAGCGGTTTCAGGATAAATCCACTTTGCGCCGGGAAGAGAAATTCTGTTTCCTGTATGAACCTTTGAACCGAGCCTCTTCAGAACCTCATCTGTTCCTTCTGACAGACTGACAGATGTTCCTGCAGTTCTGCCTGAATTTATGAGTCCTGAAATCACTGCATCATCCTTGTATGATCCAGGCACTATCACATCGAGTCGGCTGACCCAGGGAATTGATTTTGCAGTATCGGCAATTTTAGACTTTTCAATGATCCCGGAAGTGGCAACTGCATCGGACACAAGGATGAGTCTTGCATTTTTCAGATCATCTTTCTTTTTCAATTCTGTCAGAGCAGAATGCAGTCCGCTTGAACCCAGAGGCAGAACCTCGGAGAGTTTTTTCAGATCAGCAGCAGAATTTCCATAGTAAGTGAGTTTACTGTCAAAACCGTAAATATAAAAATCTTTAAGATTCATCTTTGATACAGTCTCAGTCAGAGTTTTCATATTCTGACTGAAGCTGACCGCAGAAGATGCAGATGTATCGACCAGAAAAACTGCTGAATCAGAGCTGAATTTTTCAGAAGAACTTTCCCGAAACGGCACAAAACGGACAGCAAAAAGACTGCCATTCTTCAGATACGTGTTTCCTTTTGGTTTCTGCGAAAACATATAATTTTTCTCGGGTTTATAATTTTTCTTACGGACTGAGAAGACTTTTCTTTCTGCAGTCGTACCGTCTTCAGACTTCTTCTTCGCATCCCCCTGAATAAATTCCTTTTCGTCGTAAAGGACAGTGACCTTGAAATCATCAATTTCAGGCAGTCCGACGAGCGGAATGGAATAACGTGCAGGTTCTGAATCCAGAACTGAAGAATAGGAGATAATCAGTTCCTTGTCTCCTTTTGCCGGAATAGGAAAAATTCTGGCACTGAATTCATTTCCTGCATCTGATTCGAGAAGAGCCGGATCCTGTTTTCTGTGCAGAAAATCTTCGTACGCTCTCACCGCTTTTTCCTTTTCCACTACCTCGCCCTCCTGCCATTTTCCTCCAATCTGCATTGCAAATCTGGCAAGATGGGCTTTTTCCGGAAGAGTGATTCTGAATCGTCCTTCTCTCTGCCTGTTTTCAGGATTGTAGAATTTCAGCTTGATCTCAGTGAATACAAGAAATCCGTCGAGCACTGTGTTCGATTCATACGACTTGAGAATCAGACCTGCACCGTCCCCCGCAGTGAGAGAAAAAGGAGGATCAAGTTCTTCTTTTTCTGCTTCAGCATTTCCTCTGAAAAGAATTGTCTTTCCCGAAATAAGAAAAAATGCAAAAATAATCAAATATAATGATGTAATATGTCTGCTGAACGCAGTCAGTGATTTCATAGGAACTCCCGATTTTCAGGTTCTTATTCAGGCTCCGAAATTATTTCCGATTTCTCCCGACAGACAGGGAAAGATTCGAAAACAGAACTCAGAACAATACAGATATTAGACTGTCCTGAGAGAATTATTACATGAAATAACAGAAAAAATGAGACAGTATGGAATGCTCCTAGCGCTGAAAACTCTCCCTCGCAAACTGGGAACCTGATAAAAAACCCGATCTTTCCTCAATTTTTATATTTCTGAGTGATAATAAAAACTCTAAAATGCAGACGTAATTGACTCATTTACAGCTTTTCCTCAATGATAAAATATATATACGCATATAACAGTTTTCAGATGCAGAATGCAGAAAAGATTTCGGATCTCAGTCAGTCCTTTCTTCAGAAACCCTGCTCATAATTTTTGCTGCAAATCTGTTTTCGGGATCGAAAGCAAGTATCTTCTTGACCGTTTTCTCTGCTCTGTAAAAATTTTTAGTATATGCATACAGATCAGCCAGGTTGACAAGATTTCTCAAATGTCTCGGATCTCTGAGTTTCACTCTTTCACCCAGATCTATCGCCTCTTCATATGAACCGCTCATCTTAAGACAGTAGGAAGCTCGAAACATCATATCCGTGTTGACTTCATTGGACTTCAGATATTCCTTACAGACTTTGGCTGCCTCTCTGTAAATCTTTTTTTTCATCAGAACCCTCATCAGAAGCTGAACAGTCTCCTGTCTTCCGCTGTCAAGTTCATATGTCTCTCTGAGTATCCTGAGTGCTTCCTCTGATCTTCTTTCCTGAAGTTTTTTCCGAGAAAGCTCCAGGTTCTCTGCAATCTTCTGCTCAAGCTCAAAGTCAATTAAATCATCCGATTCAGGAAAATGAATGGACATCACTGAAAAATCATCTATCAGTTCATAAGTGTCTGCAAGTGTGCTGTAGATTCTTTCGAGATTCCCTTCTGCCTCTTCCACTTTTTTCAGAAAAAGTTCTTCATTCTCATTGATGACTCTGCTGTCCTTGCTTTTTGACAGAACAACATCATCCTTTCCGTCAGAACCCATAATCAGAAGATCTCCGGGATGAAGCTGAAACATCGTTACATAAATCTCTCCCTCCAGTCCCGAATGACCGAGTTTTCTGAAACTGAGAGTATGTTCTGCAAAAGATGCTACCTTGTCTCTGTAAAGAACCATCCAAGGATGCTCTGCATTGATATAATATACCAGACCGGTACTTTCTTCCACAAGTCCGAAAAGAAGAGATACAAGCATTGATCCGTCGAAACTCTCAAAAATCTTGTGCAGTTCCTTGAATGCATTCTTCATCCATTTTTCCGGAGGAACCTCCGAGTGAGCAATATAGGACTTGGTTCTGTGAACGATGGAATGAAAGACAGCACCCAGAACAAGTATCCCGCCTGCACCCTGCATTGATTTTCCCATTGCATCCGCATTCAGAAATACAATATATTTTTTTCCTTTCAAATTTAATGTCTGAGAGATGCAGATGTCCCCTCCGATCTGATGTTTCTGCTTTCTGAATGTAAATTCCTTTTTCTGTTTTACAAAAAAATCGACTTTCAGTCTTGTATTTTCTGCATTCACAGTGCCCAGAGGCTTCAGTAGAAGAGTGGTCAGAAAATAATCACCGTCCTGCTGCTCCTTCAGAAGTTCCACCTGCTGCAGTGTAGCCATCAGTTCCTTTGTGCGTTCCTCAACTCTATGCTCCAGATTCTCAGCATAATCCTGAAGTTTTTCCTTTGACTCTCGGATGGAACTGACCATTCCGTTGAATGAACCGGCAAGAAATCCGATTTCATCCTGGACTTTTACAGGAACAGTCACATCCAGATTTCCTTCTTCCACCTTTCTTACCCCTGCAAGAAGTTCATCGAGAGGTTTGACAAGTGCACCTGAAAGAAATACCGGTATGCCTGCAATGAAGAGAATCAGACCTCCGACAAAAATATAAAAGAATATCATTGTGATACTGTGTATATACAGTCTGTAATGATTATAATAGAATCCTGCTTCCAGGATTTTTCCTGTGGAAGGGTCTGCTGTCTGGTAGGATATGTATCTTGATCTGGTCTCTTCTTCAAATCTGTAATTTCTGATGTGAACAGACTCGGACGGAAGAATAAAAAGAAGAGCCTCTTTTTTCAGTTCTGAATCCTTCAATTTCATCTGAACCGAATACTCTTTCAGGCCTGCAGAAATTTCAGGAAGTTCTTTCCCGTTTTTTTCAAGAAACGAATTCAGCCGGAGTGAGAATTCATTTTCCGGAAGTTCATGAATTTTATTTGCCCACAGAAAAAGCCTTCTGTTGATTGCTGCAGTCTCATTCATATCCATCCCCTTTCTTTCCGCCCTTGATTGAAATTCCTTCAAGTATGCCTGAAGTGCGGGATGTTTAAGAACAGGTTCTGTCTTCAGTTTTTCAATATCTTTCAGTTCAGCATTTTTCAGTTTTTCATAAAGGTATGTCTTTCTCATGGAATGCAGAGCAGAGTACATTACCGAGTTTTTCTGTCCCTTTAAGATGTGCTCTGATCCGTCCGGGCGAAGTTCGTAAAGAAAGGAAGTCTTTCCTGCAAATGAATCTGATTTCAGAAAACCGTCTGTTTCATTGATCCTGAGACTGTCGAAAGAAATATCCATTTCCTTCAGAACAAAAAAAGCAGTAAAATTGAAAAGCAGAATGAACGAGATAAATGAGGCACCGACTACCTTGAACATAAATGTTGTTCTGTCCGTTGTCCTGTTGATATAACTGATAAATACAATACAGAACCCGGTAAGCGTGCTTAATGTAAGACTGATAATATAAGCCGATCTGTCTATGTATCCTGTCTTGTTCAGAAGATTGCAGATGGCAGGTACAATTGCCTCAAGAGTATATCCGACAGAGAGCCAGAAAAAATGGGACTTTTCTCCCTTCTTCGCAGAAAACATTCTGGTCAACGACACTGCGACAATAGAAACCACAATGAACAGATTCAGAAGCCCGTAAATCCTGTATACATCGGGCATGTCAAAATCATAAAAATGTCCGCCAAAGTCAAAAAATACAGGGGCTGAATTTGACCGAAATACAAGATATCCGATAATAATGACAGAAAGTACAGTCTGAATCCAGAAAACTGTTCTTGCCAGTTTCGGTCTTGTCAGAGTCGGATAATTGAATGCCAGCTGAACATTGTATATATGATGAAAAGGAATAAAAAGAAGAAGAAGCAGTCTGGGAACAAGATTTTCCGTATTGATAAACTGAACGGCGGCATATCCGAATGCATTGACAGCACCGAGAATCATAATCTTCAGAAGGATCACTGTTGATTCCGATTTTGACGGAATCCGAAGTGTAAAAATGAAGACAATGATCCAGAAAACTGCGATTACCGCAGCTCCCAGACTGAAATAGTTTAAAGCAAAGGCACTTTCCATTATCTTTTCCTTTTCAGAAAAGACTCCGAAAAAAGAGCAAGCGCTGCAGATCTGTGAGATACAGAATCCTTCATTTCAGGACTGACTCTGGAAAACCTTTCCGAAAAAGGCGGATAATAAAAAACAGGATCATATCCGAAACCGAATTTTCCTTCATCATCGTAATCTTCTGTAATGAGTCCTTCACAGATCCCTTCGAAATATTCCGTTCCTTCTGAAGAAGTAAAAGCAATCACACATGTGTAGTGTGCTCTTCTGTCGGCTGCACCTTCCATTCTTTCCAGAAGATACAGTGCTCTGTCTCTGTCATTGAATTCAGGTCTGCCGAATCTGGCAGAATAGACTCCAGGTTCGCCCTGAAGTGCATTGACGGAAATTCCTGAATCGTCAGCAATACACGGTATCCCAGAAAGCTGATAAAGCGCTTCCGACTTTATTGCTGCGTTCTTATGAAATGTATCTCCAGTTTCTTCAGCGTCAAAACTGATCCCGAGTGATTTCGGTGTCACAGCCTGAATATTCAGGAGCAGAAGTCTTCTCTCAAGTTCGAGAACCTTATGAGGATTGTTAGTGGCCAGAAGTATCTTTTCCATGACATATCACCCTTTTTTTACGGCTTTCACTGTCCACTCCGCCCTGATTTCAGCAATTCTGATATGGACAAGTTCAGTGACGCTGTCTATAATTTTCTTCCTGTCTTCATCTTCGATTTTTGATTTGATTTTTTCTTTCAGAATCTGAAACTGAAATGCTTTGACTGAATCATTCAGATTTCCGGTGATTCCTCGGAGAATGCTGATCTGTTTTTCGGACAGAATTGAATTCTGATTCTCTGCAATGCATTTTTCTGTAAAATTCTTCAGTGAAAGCTGCAGGCCTGAGGCTCTGTCAGAAAGAAGAAAATGAAAAAGAAGAACTGCCTCGTCCCTGCTGACCTTCAGCTTCTCCGCCATCTGGACAGTATGCTCAAGCATGGATTTTTCAGGAACATTTTTCAGAATCTCCCGAAGTATAAGATAACTCAGAGTGATATGCTTTTCGGTAATGTCCGGAATTGTCTTTCTGCAGGAATCTGTAAGTGATCTTATGTACAGATGCAGTTCTGAAGGATTCGGATTTTTCCTGATTATTTCTCTCAGTTCATAAAGAAGTTTATCAGTCAGAAATGCATAATCCAGTCTGGTATTACTCTCTTCTGCAAGGGCTGCAAATGCTTTCGTATAGGATTCATAACCGGAAGGAACAGCAGGTCTTATGGCAGTATTGCCTGCACTGGAAACTGTTTTCTGAAAGTCTGAAAGAATCCTGGCTCCGAGTTTAATGATTTCCTCATCTTCCATTTTCAGACTCGATACCTTTGACTCCTTCAGTATTTCAAAGAGCACCTTAAGGGTATGCCTCGAATCTTCCGCTTTAATTTCAGCATTCTGAAACTGTCTTTTCAGAGTAAGTTCATTAATCTTAAAATAGCCCTCCTCCACCTGATGATTGGAGAGAACAGCTTCAGACAGAAGATCAATGAAACTTTCAGGTGCTGAATGTGAGTGATCGGGAAGTGCCTTGTCCAGAAAGGATGGATTTTTATCATACTCTTCTGCAAAATAAGCAAGATTTTTTCCTGCAGAATAGATCGTCTTTGCAAAGGCTCCGCTCAGCCTGATTCTTGTAAGAAAATCACTCAGCTTGTTCCCAAATTTCAGCCAGTTCAGAATCTGCTTGATCTGCTCTTCTCTTCTTTTCAGAAAGAAACCGGTTGAAGAAGAAATAAAAGGCAGAACATTCAAATTGGAAGTATATCTCCAGACATCATCCTCGGTTATCCTGGCCCCTGAGTAGCCGTTTTCATCCAGATTCAGAAAACGGATTTCCTTCGGCAGTTTTGCCATCCGAGTAAAATCCTCTTCTTCCCATATCCTCTTCAGAAGTACCATAATGATCTGATTGTATCCTGAGGGTTTGAGTCTGCTGTTCTGGAATGGAATATTAAAATATGCCTTGCTGGTTCTTTTCTCAGATAAAATCAGAAGGAGTTCATCCTTGATCCTCTTTTCATAATTTTCATCATCTTTGAGGGAACAGTAAAAATTGAGTGCCTGAAGTATGGTTTCACTTGGATCCTTGTTCAGTTCGAGATTTACTTTTAGATCTTCAAGAAGCGGTCTCATTTTCTTTCCTGTTCCATTTACATTTATAGTTGAATCTTCGATTTAAGCATCTGCGATTTAAGAATCTACGATTTAAGACGAAAAAATCAGTTCATATCTTTCAGTATTTTCAATCCCCTAAGAGTAATCAGAGGATCTACTTTGTCAAAGATATTATTTTTTGCGGAATGAATTGTGGATACAAGTCCCCCTGTCCCGATCACTTTGTAATCCTCGCCGTACTGATGCTTAATTTCGCGAATGATACCTTCGAGAAGACCGACCCAACCGTAAAAAAAGCCTGACTGAAGCGATTCAATAGTTGAGTTTCCGAGAATTCTTTCCGGAGTCTGAAATACAATCGGCGGAAGCTGGGCAGTGTTCTTAGTCAGAGCCTCCATCGATAGTTTGAGTCCCGGCGCGATGACTCCCCCAAGATATTCTTTTTTGGAATTCAGCACACAGAATGTTGTGGCAGTTCCCATATCCACAATGATGCTGTTTTCAGACGATTCTGCAGCAACTGCAGCAGCATTGACAAGCCTGTCTGCACCAATCTCATAGGGTCTAGGATATTTTATAATGAAAGGCAGATTCATTTCACAGCTGACCTTCAGAGGTTTGACTTTAAACCAGTCCTCAAGCATCCTTGAAACAATAGGATTGAATGCGGGCACAACACTCGAATATATCGCTGAGGAAATCGGAACACTTTCCAGATTCTCTTCCCTGAAAAAACCTTTGAGGAAAACACCCAGTTCATCTGAGGTTCTGTCCGGTCTTGTGACAGTTCTTTTATGAAATTTCGGTTCATTTTCGCCTTTCGCAAAAATTCCGAACACAGTATTTGTATTTCCGACATCAATTACAAGCAGCATGACATTCTATTTCCCTTGCAGAATCACTGATTAAAGTTTCTTTTCCTTCCAGTTCCAAAATTAAAAAACCTTCTGAACTGAAGCCCTTGAATTTTGGAAGAACCGTCTTTCCATCCTTCTCCATCCTGAGTTCCTTTCCTTGAAAGAATGAAACATTTTCCAGATGACGAAGTTCTGCTTCAGTATTTTCAGGCAGAATATTCAGTGATCTGTTTATCTGTTCCACAAGACAGATCAGTATATTTTTTCTCTCTTCAGTTGAGGGTTTACTCTCAAGAATTCCGGAGTATGGAAGATCTTTTTTTTCCAGATAAAGATTAATACCGATACCGATAATCAGTTCTTTTTTTTCAGCCTGTACAACAGTCTCTGTCAGAACTCCTGCACATTTTCTTCCGTCAATGTACAGATCATTCGGCCACTTTACGGACAACCTTTTATTCAGTAAAGGATACATTACAGTAAATGCGGAATGCAGTGCTGATCCGACAAATAAAGGAACAAGACTCAGAGGAAAATC
>JBPOJG010000023.1:0-3349 GCA_052033835.1 Spirochaetota bacterium | reverse complement strand
AGTAAAACGGGTCTAAATAATTTGGATCTTGCCGAGGCTTTGTAGCTCAGTTGGTAGAGCAGAGGACTGAAAATCCTTGTGTCGGGAGTTCGATTCTCCCCGAAGCCATCCCGGCGTTTTAGCCAGTCTCTGACACAATCTCAAAATTTTCAATCCTCTTCACCAATTTCAATTACTCTTCCGTTAGAATCAATTACCAGAATAATTATCGTTCCCAGTTATTTAAGTAATTTTTATTCTGAAGATTACTTTGTCTTTCCTATGCTTCAGAAGTTTCACCACAGACTTGCTTACAGAGTCTGCATCCTGTATTCAACGTAGACTACGCGAGGTCTTTCTGTCAGAGTCACTATGAAGCCTCTGTGATTCCTTCCTGCGACCGTCTCTCCTTCCCAGTGTCCGACCGTCGTGCGCCTCTCGAATTTGCAGAGTCCTGCGAAAGTAAATAAATTAATGATTTTTCTTTACAACCCTTTTTAAGTTTATACATTTATTTTAACTTGAGAATCAGCAGGATGTGAAATTCTTTCTAATCTTTTGACCGCAAAAACTGCCAAACCGAAAGAGCTGTCGCAAAAAGAGCAGTGAAATTCATAAATACAGTGTAATAATCTTTGAAAAAATCATAAGAGAAAATCAGAGTGATGACTAGGGCGATCCATACGCATATCAGAAGCCCCAGCAGTTTATCTGTCATTTCTTCTGTTCACTGATCTGCTTTTTTATTTCAGATTTTATGATTCTGAGCAGAGTCAGATACAGTGCTGTAAGGCAGGCCGCTAGAGCAAATGCTGTGATAAATACTTCATACGTTCCCATATATCAATTATTTATTTTTTGCAAGGTGTTTGTCAACGGAAAAATCCTCCGGTTTCAACCTTCAGAGTTTCTTTTCTCAATGAGCTTCAGACATGCTCTGAAACTTGCCGGGTCTGCAATTCCTTTTCCTGCAATGTCAAATGCGGTACCGTGATCGGGGGATACTCGGATGAAATCAAGTCCCAGGGTAGTGTTGACTCCGTTTTTTCCTGCTATATGCTTGAAAGGAATCAGTCCCTGATCATGATAACAGGCAAGTATAATATCATATTTTATTATCTGTTCTTTTGTGAATATGGAATCGGCAGGGACAGGGCCTTCAATATTCCAGCCTTTTTTTCTGAATTTTTCGATGACAGGAATCAGAATTTCTATTTCTTCTGTTCCCATTTTTCCGCCTTCTCCTGCATGAGGATTCAGACCGCAGACTCCGATTCTTTTCTCTGTAAAAAGGTCTGTTTTCTCCAGTGCCGAAAAAAGTTTTTCCCATTGCACCTTTTTCAGATGATTTTTTACCTGCATCAGCGGTACATGAGTTGTCAGTGGAATTACAGAAATTTCAGAAGAATACATCAGCATAAATGTATTTTTTTTATACTGTCTCTGCAGCTCTTCTGTGTGGCCTGAGAAAAGTTTCAGAGACTTCAGAATTTTCTTTTTTTCTGTCGATTTGATATTCAGTGACTGATAAAATTTTTCACTTCTCTGCACCCATTCCTTGCTCAAAGGCAGCGTGATGATGTCTCCTCCGAATTTTTTCTGCAGTCGTACTGCTTCAGAAAGAGAACTGTAGGCACAGGCTCCGGAAAATTCATCAGGTTTTCCCTGAATCATATCAGCTTCGTTTTCAGCTGAAAGAGGGGAGCAGTGCAGATAAAATCCTGACAGTGCGTTACTAAATATATCTTCATTAAAATTTATATATTTTTCGGGAGCAAATTTTCTCTGCGACTGGACAAGAATTACCGGTCTTTTTTCAGCTGTTTTCAGTATGTCCTTTTCGGAAGCTGAAATCAGATCATAAGAAATTCCTGTCGGATCACCTTCCGTAATCCAGACGGGTGAATTTTTCATCTGAGCTTTCCGGGCATTGCAATGTTGTCCAGAGCAGCCTGAATGAATTCATAAAACTGTCTGAGTGCATCCGGAATTGTTTTGGATGTCAGAATCGTAGCCTTTTCAAATTTTGGATTGAACTGGATTTTTTCTTCCAGGTTCATAATGATGCTGATACCGTCATTCAGTTCAGTCAGTACTTTTTCCAGAAAAGCTTTGAAAGTCTTGAAAAGATCTCCTGCCTCCGCGATGAAAATACGGGACTGTTTGTTCTTCATTCTTCCGAGCTGTTCCTTGAAGTCCTGCTTTTCTGAAAGTGCATATTCTTCAATCGTTTCAGAAAGAACTTTCATTGTTCTCTGAATGTTTTCGAGATGTTTCAGTATGCCGTCTCTTTCTGCAATATGAGAAAAATCAAATTTGATATGCGAATCGCTCAGAACAGGCACGTATTCCTGTTCGAGCATTGTAACAAGAGTTGCAATCATATTGATTTCAGTATCATGAGAATTTGGTGATACTTTCATGATGACTAAATTGGAAAGCACGTTTTCTTTTGTCAGATAGCCCTGGGTAGGTACAGAAGTGACAACGTTTTTTGACGGGTCATTTACATTGGAAGTTTTTGCTTCCACTGCGGTTTTCATTACAGGTCTTGCAACCAGAACCTCGTCCGGAATTCCGTCTGGAGAAATGCCGAGAATTCTTGACTTGTATTTCTGAATTGTCTTGCTGATCCTTTTCTTCTGGTCATCATTTCCGGAAACCAGAAGAATTTTTTCAAGCTGATACAGCATTTTCTGATATTTCTGAAGTTCTATAATCTGTTCAGTGCTCAGAGCCATCTTGTATTATCAGCCTTCCCGTTTCAGATTGTTCAGTGATTCAGTTACAGACTTGATGTCAGTCAGATCCAGAGGAAGAAGCACTTCTGTACTGTTTTTTGCCAGATGACCGAATTCCTTGATGAATGTCTGAGTGATCTGAAGTCTTACTGCCTCGTCCCCGCCTTTCTTGGAAACGGAATCAGCAACTGCCTCAATCCCCTTGGCAGTCGCAAGTGCAATTGATTCTATCTCTTTTGCCTTTCCTTCTGCTTCATTGATTTTTTTCTGTTTTTCACCGAGAGACTTGTTGATTGCTTCTTCCTTCTGTCCTTCTGAACGGTTGATTCTCGAAAACTTTTCACCCTCTGAAAGAGAAATCTGTGCTTTCTTGTTCAGTTCAGCGGTCTTCTGCTTTTCCATAGAATCCAGTACAGTCTTTGGAGGAGTCAGGTTCTGGATTTCGTATCTGTTTACACGCACACCCCAGGGTTCTGCAGCCTGTTCGATAACATCCACGATTCTGTGGTTGATTGTTTCTCTGGCTTCAAATGTCTTATCGAGTTCCATCATTCCTATTACGGCACGCATTGTTGTCTGTGCAAGCTGGATCGCCGCAAATTTATAGTCCTCAATCCCGTAACTTGCTT
>JBPOJG010000418.1:0-11863 GCA_052033835.1 Spirochaetota bacterium | reverse complement strand
GGTACACCCTTTATCACGCGTCTCACTCTTTCTGCAGTGATTCTGTCTGCATAGTCTTCGCATTCCACTAGAATGAATTTACGATTCCCGCCATCTTCCTTGTTCAAGGCCAGAACAGCGTGGGCAGTTGTACCAGTTCCAGCAAATGAATCCAGTATAATTGAATCACTGTTTGTTCCTAATTTAATAAATTCTTTTATTAATCCGCTCGGCTTAGGACTGTCAAAAATATTCATATCTCCCAAAATATCCGCCATTTCTTTTGAACCAATTTGATTAAAAGGAGCAAAGTCCCAAAAAGTACTGTAGGTCACTCCTTCCTTCACATCACAAAGAAAACGTTTGAGTTTAGGTCTTCCCTTTCCATCATCCCCAAAGTAAATTTCTCCTTTTTTTATAAGGTCTTCTATTTTTTCTTTATTGAATCTCCAATTTCCATTGGATGATGGGTAATGTTCTGCACCTGTTTCAGGATTTATTATTGGGTAATATAATGATTTTACATATCTGCCGCCTTTGACATTTGCCATCAGATCACCAGGTGCCCAAGGTCCTTTCGAATGATTGTCTGGATTTTTATATCTGGATAATTGATCTTCTGTTCTTTCTTTTAAATTAATATTTAAGTATTCTTTATTCTTCGAATAAACCATAATATAATCATGAATTGTCCCGATAATCTGATCATTGGGAGGTGTTGATCTTTTTTTCCAGATAATTTGAACTAAAAAATTCTCATCGCCAAAGATTTCATCCATGAGCATTCTCAAACGATGCTGTTCGTTATCGTCAATACAGATAAAAATTACACCGTCCTCACTCAAAAGTTCTTTGAGGAGTTTCAGACGAGGTGTCATCATACAGAGCCATTTGTCATGGCGGGTCAGATCTTCTGTATCCACAATCTTTCCCAGCCATTCCTGCATCATTGGGGAACTTACATTATCATTATAAACCCAGTTTTCATTTCCAGTATTGTACGGCGGATCAATAATAATGCACTTTACTCTACCTGCATAAGTGGGAAGAAGGGACTTCAGTGCTTTCAGATTGTCCCCATGAATAATGAGATTATCATGAAGAGAAGGGATATTTTCCCCTGATCCCTTTCCCCTTACTGGAACCAATTCGTGATACTTTACCGACAAATGCAAATTCTGAACAAACGGTTTACCTTTGAAGTGGATCAAAGACATCAGACAACTCTCCTGCAGGAATTTCCCTTAATAAAACTATGCAAATATCTTCCCATACAAGCTGCATCCATTAAATTTCCATTTAGAACTTCAGGATAAACATAACAGGAACATTCAAAGCTTTCAAACACAATGCCATTTTTTTGGCAACTAGAAGCCATGTCTAGTCATTTTAAGCAGGCAAGGGTTCAATTTCTGCGGAATATTTCAATGCAAAATTTCATTTGACAATGACATCATATATGCTATCATTGCTTAGTGACCGTTGTTTTGGATACAAATGTGATTTATCAGGCACTGCAGAGTGCATCCGGAGCATCGCATTTTATCTTAAAACTGGTAAGAGATCAGAAAATCAGGCTGGCAGTTTCTGTGCCTGTGTTTTCAGAATATGAGGCTGTACTGAAGAGAGAACAGAGTCTGAAAGATTTTGATCTGACAAGATCAGATATAGATGCATTTCTCAGATTCATTGCATATATCGCAAAACCATATACGATTTTTTATCTCTTTCGTCCGAATCTGAAAGATGAGGCAGACAATATATTCGTAGAACTGAGTCTGGCTTCAAATGCAGACTGTCTTGTTACGGGAAATATAAAGGATTTTACTAAAAACAGGAATCTCAATTTTGATGACCTGAAGATTCTTACACCTTCTGAATTTGTCAGAAACTGGAGAAAGGAAAATGAAGACTAAAGCAAGTGTAATCACTCTCCGAGTTCCTCATGAGCTGAAACATAAAATTGAAAAAGCTGCTGATGAACAGGGCATATCCATCAATCAGCTGGCACTGTATGCATTTACGAAGGAACTCGCAGAACTGGAAACTTCAGAATTCTTCCGCAAATATTTGAAGGGCCAGAAAAAAGAAAAAATACTGAACGACTTCGACAATGTGATGAAGAAAGTCAAAAAAAGAAAAGTCCCTGAATGGGATTCCGTCAAATAATATAGAGGGACTATATGAAGACAACAGGATTCATCATCGTTATGACAGTCATTCTGTTTTCGAACTGTGCAAGTGAGGGAGAGAGCAGAAGAGAGAGAAAAACTGACAGAAATTATTATACAGGAAAAACATACTGCATCAACTGCTCGAAGTCGGAACAGGACGAAATCAAAAAGGATTTCAACAAGTTCATCACTACCCCCTCTTCTCCCAGAGCAAATGTACCCGCCTATGCAGGAGGAACACCACAGGAAAGGTCACTTAGAAATCTGAACAATTCCAATGGGTCGTCAGGCGCATCCAGAGGCGGCGGGATTTATCTGCCAGTGGATTTCAACGAGAAATGAATTTTTACCGCCGCAAAAGAAAAGATTCAGTTATTTAAATAAATTACTTGTCCTAAATCAGATTCCGAAGAAAATAGAAGAATCAATTGAACTTTAAGGAAAAGTGCAGTTTTTTCAGATTGTTGGATATGGGAAAAACTCACCGGACAAAGACGGGTCAGTATGGCAGCAATAGTCAGCGTCAAAGCTGGTAAATATATATTCAAAGAGGGCGATTCCGGGACTTCCATGTACATTGTGATGGAAGGAGTGGTAGACATCCATATTGTCATCAACGGTGAAGAAACAAATCTGGCCGTAATGAAACAGGGAGATTTTTTCGGTGAAATGGCCCTTTTCCGTGAAAAACCGAGGAGTGCAAGTGCCAGAGTGATGCAGGATGTACGTCTTGCGGTCATTGAAAGTCGGGCACAGCTCGAAAAATTCCTTTGCGACAATCCTCTGTTTGCAGCCAAAATGGTCAATATTATGGCGTCGAGACTTGCTCAGACAAACGATATGCTTTTCCAAAAAATCAGCGAACTTTCCGCAAAAAGAATGGAGTACAAATGACAGAACTCTTCCGTTCCGGAGGAGCTGCATCTTATCTGCTTTTAATTCTTTCCATTTCTTCTGCGGCGATAGTACTGAATCTTACCTATTATTTTCTAATACTTTTTAAAAAACTCAAATCTTCCAGACAGGATGCGGTTTCATTTGCAAAGCAGTACCTGCACCCCAAAAATGAACATCCAAACGATCTTCTTCTGCCTCTTGCACAGAGAATCAACTGGCTTTCCAATATTGCCTCTCTATCCACCCTTTCGGGCCTTCTTGGCACAGTCCTCGGAATTTATCATTCCTTTCAGAATCTGAAGACATACAAAGAGGCATCGGCACAGGTATTTGCAGACGGAATCAGCGAGGCACTCATCACCACAATTGCCGGTCTTTTTATCGCAATCCCAAGCATTTTATTCAGACACGTCTTTCAGGATCTTTTCGAAAGAACACAGGATTCACTGACTGATATATAAATATTGGGATGTCATTTTACCAGCTCCTTCGGAATGACAGAGGGGTAAAACAGACTAAAGTCTCCATCTTCCGGGAGAGCCTAAATTCTTAAATCTTCCTCCAGGCACATGGAATGGGTTGTGACCGCCTCTTCCGCCGCCGTAATTATTATAGGGATAATAACCGCCGCCTCTGTAGCCTCCCCCATAATACCCTTGACCGTAATGGTATCTGCCGTAGCTGTTTCCGTAATATCCGCTGCCGCATTGCCCGTAAGAGCATCTTCCATAACCGTAATTGTTATAATTGTCGTAATACGAATCTCTGTACATTCCGCCGTACCCGGCAGAACAGTTTAAAAGAAGGAGCAAAACGATAAAAATCAGAGTTTTCATCTCAAGCCTCCCTATACTTAAATTAGACAGAATTTTCTAAAATAAATCAAGAACATTTTTTACCTCATCCCCTAGCCCCTTCTCCAAAACGGTTAGGGATTCCGTTTCAGCCCCCTTTGCGCTGAAGCGCAAACCTAGCAGGCCTCCCTTCGGTCGCCGGGGAATCCGAAGAAAAGCTTTCCTTCATTACAGATAGACGTCTTCCTCGCCAAACACTTTAAGATCCTTCCTTCGTCGGGATGACAAATTGTTTGCGTATCGAACCACCGACTAATCCTGTGGCATTAGCACAAGGCGGAACCCGAAAAAGATATCCCTGTTATTGGGGATGTTGCTACCCCGATTCAAGGCACGGGCAGACTCCACAATGAAGCCCCAGGATCCTCCCCGCAGAACGCGAAGCAAACCAGATTCCGGACCTTTGGGATCTGTTTCCGATCCGTTTTGGTAATTTCCATACCAGTCTTCCGTCCATTCCCACACATTGCCCAGCATATCGTAGAGTCCAAATGCATTTGGTTTTTTCTTTCCCACTGGATGGGTTGTGCCACCGCTGTTTTTATCATACCAGGCAATCTCATCCGGATTTCCATACCGACTCTTCCGGTTGGTGAGCGTATCCGAACCACGGGCGGCATACTCCCATTCTGCTTCCGTAGGGAGTCGATACTTGCCCTTCCTCCCGTCCGCATTCAGCTTTTGAATAAACTGCTTCACATCGTTCCAGCTCACATTTTCCACAGGGCAGTCAACTCCACAGTTTTTGAAATACGACGGGTTTGCTCCCATCACCTTCTCCCACTGTCCCTGAGTGACTTCATATTTCCCCAAATAAAACGGTTTACTGATCTTCACCTTGTGCTGCGGTTTTTCACTGTCATCGCATTCACTGTCTCCGTCGCTGCATCCCATCAGAAACTCTCCTGCGGGGATCAGCACGAATTCCATTCCGATACTGTTCTTTATAGTCTGAGCAGTCGGTGTCACCGGTCTGTTCTTCGTGGACCTGACATCTTCCTTATTCAATGTTTCCGATTTCCCGTCTTCATACTGCACCTGAATTCCGTTTTTTCCCACTGTGGATTTCACATTCGAAATCACCCCCCCGTTCTTCAGCGTCACTTCATCTGCAAGAAGCAGGCAGACGGAGAGAACTGTAAGTGTTATGATTATTTTGAGTCTCAAAGATTTTTTCCTTCAGGCTGTCAGGATACACAGTTTCGGAGTCTTGTCAATTTTTTCAGAAATATGGGACAGGGAGGATGTTTTGGAAATCTTCGGAAACAAGATATCTCTTCAAAAAATCTTTGAATAATTGTACAATCAAGATTGCTGATTTTATCACCAGTCAGCTCAATAAGCACTCAAAAAAATGTTCAATAATGTTAGACGTCTAGTTAGGACAATCGGCTTAATCAATCAAAAAGCTTTAAAAGAAGATACAAGTAAACCAAGCTCTTAAATTTAGCTCTTAAAACAGCCAGTCGGCAGGGAAAAAACACAAAGTCAGGAATACTTCCCCAAGCGATTTCCGTTTTTTTTTCACATTAATCAAAAAGGAAAGCACGCAAGCCAGCTTGGCACGCTATTTGCTTTATAAAAAACGATAACACTTAGATAAGCTAAAGTGAGGGCAATATGTTAACTAGAAAGAACATTTTTCGAACAGCGGCAATCCTAGGATTTTTTCTTCCTATGATTATATTTGGACAGGCTGCCACAACACCTACTACTGCTCCGGCAACTCCGCCGGCTCCTGTTCTGGATAAGGCAGACACTGTATGGATGATTGTATCTTCAGCTCTGGTCTTCTTTATGATTCCGGGTCTGGCATTGTTTTATGGCGGTATTGTGCGCTCTAAAAATGTGCTTTCTACAATGATGCACAGTTTTATAGCAATCATAGCACTGACACTGCAGTGGACGATATTCGGTTACAGTTTTTCCTTCTCCGGAACGAATCCTTTCTTCGGCGATTTTCAAATGGCATTTTTGAACGGGATTGATGAAAACACTCTGGAAGGAACAATTCCTAAATTCGTGCATTTTCTTTTTCAGGGAATGTTTGCTCTGATTACACCTGCACTGATTTCAGGTGCAATTGCTGAAAGGGTAAAACTTTCCGGTTATATAGCATTTATCCTGCTTTGGGCAACATTTGTTTATGATCCTGTCGCGCATTGGGTATGGGCAGCTGACGGCTGGCTTTTCAAAAAAGGTGCTCTTGATTTTGCAGGGGGAACAGTAGTTCACCTGATTTCAGGTATTGCAGGTCTTGCTGCGGCACTCGTCATTGGAAAAAGAAAGGGGGATTCTGAATCAAGCTCACTTACAAATCCTAACAATATGACATATACACTCATCGGTTCCGGTCTTCTGATGTTCGGCTGGTTCGGATTCAACGCAGGTTCTGGTCTTGCTGTAAACGGTGTCGCTGCAAGAGCATTTCTTGTTACTTTCATTGCACCTGCTGCTGCAGGAGCTTCATGGCTTATCTTGGAATACCTTCATACTAAAAAAGCAACTGCCCTTGGTGCGGCTTCCGGGATTGTGGCAGGACTTGTCGTAATTACACCTGCATCCGGATTTGTAGGAGTTACCGGGGCATTGATAATGGGACTTCTGGTATCCCCTATCTGCTACGGTGCAATTATGATGAAAGGAAAACTGGGTTATGATGATACACTGGATGCATTTGGTATTCACGGTGTAGGCGGTGCCGCAGGTGCCATTCTGACCGGTATATTTACCCTTTCTCTAGGTGCTGGTGTAGCAAGCAAGGGTGATCAGATTATGGTTCAGATTATCAGTGTCCTTGCAACTGGTGCTTACTCCTTCATTATTTCCTATGCTCTTGCTTTCGCAATTGACAAGACAATAGGATTCCGTATTGAAGAGAAGAAAGAAATCAACGGTCTGGATGAAGAGATCCATGGTGAAAAAGGTTACAGTATATAATAAGGGGGATTTATGAAACTGATTATAGCGATTATACAGCCGAGCAAATTAGAAGAGGTTAAGGCAGAACTTACCAAAAGTGAGATATTCAGACTCACAGTAAGTGATGTGCAGGGATACGGTCAGCAGAAAGGAAAAACTGCAGTCTACAGAGGGCATGAATATCAGGTGAATCTTCTTCCTAAGGTTCGCCTCGAAATTGCGGTAAACGACAATTTTGTAAAGCCTACTATAGATGCAATCCTGAAAGCGGCGAAAACAGGCGAGGGTCAGATCGGAGATGGAAAAATATTCATCCTTCCAATTGAAGATGTGATCAGAATCAGAACCGGCGAAAGAGGTTCAAGCGCTATCTAAATTTTAGCCCAGGGTTTAAACCCTGGGCTATTCCATAAGTTACCTACAAATTAAAACTTGTGTTTAGGATATGGCTATTCCACTTCATTCAGCTTTGTAAACTGGATCGAAAGCACTGCAAATACAGTATCACCAAACATAAGAGTCTGGCCTTCTGCATCGAGTTCCTCCACTTGAACATAAACTGCCTGTACTGGAACTTTAAGTTCTTCTCCGCGAATTTTCCACTTTTCCAGAATCAGCTTATGTGAAATAATTTCATTTTCCTGTTTATCCAGAAATGTCCATTTCTGCTGAAGAACATTCTTCTTTGTCCCGTCAGAAAGAAATACATACGGAACAATGTTTTCCTTTTTGCCTAATTTCCAGATCAGTTTCCCTTTAAAATGATGATAAAAGAGAGATGCAGGAAGATCCTTTCTAGACAGAAGAAGTCTGTCCTTTGCAGCAGAAAGATTTACCTGAAAAGGAAAAAGCTGATACGATGAAACCTGATTGAATCTGAATTCGGGGCCTCTGTTCTCATGATGAATCCTGAAAAAAATATTCCCGGCATAACAGAATGAAATCAGAAAAATAAAAACAGATCCGGAAAATACAATATAACGATTGTATCTGCATATTTTATATACAGGTCCGACAAGCATCAGATAAAGAAATGCACTGTCGGGATGAACGGCCTGATAACCTGTAAGTGACGGAACAGCAAGGAAAAGCAGTCCTGCAAATCTTTTTCTTGAATAGGAATGCATTGAAACCCAGATGATGAGTGTGAGAAGTCCGAAAAGCCCTGTATCGGACAGAACTCCCGTCAGAATCATCCCTGGATTGTCTATGATTCCTGACGGATGCCGGATTGGAAAATCAGGATTGAACAGATTCGGAATCAGTGACGAAAGTCCGTCACCAAATACTGGCGAATCATGAAAAACTTCAAGAGCAGCTCTGTTCAGAAAAAATCTTTCCGAGTCGGCAGCTTCAAAAGCTTTAAGAAGAGATCCTGAACTGTAGACTGAACTGACAGAATTTCTGAGACGGGTCATCGTAGGCAGACTGAGTATGACAGGAAGAGAGACTGCACAGAAAAGTGCCAGTGCCAGAATGATTTTCTTATTTCTTTTCCTGTAAATCAAATATGTAATTACAGGATATCCCAGACCGGAGATGAGCCAGTATGCCCTGCCCTGCCGAATTCCGAGCACAAGAAGAGCAGTCAGAACAGTGAATGAAAGAATGAAAATAAAGTTTTCTTTTTTCAGGGAAGAAATTTGAAAACTCTTCTGAAACTTTTTCCCGTACAAAGCTAAATGCCGGTAAAAGAAAAGAACCAGCACAGGAAAAATCCATGATGCTGATCCAGCATCCCGGAAAAGCCCTGTCACCCTCTCATACTGATATGCATTGTTTGTTCCCGATGCCAGAAAATTTACGTTGAAGTACGTCTGGATCAGAATCACCGGAGTATTGAGAAGAAGGACTGCCCAGAGGCCTGCTCTGAAATGGGCGGAAAGTTCTGCTCCCTTTCTCCTGTCAGTGATATTGGATTCTTCCTGCATAAAGTACAGAAGGGGAAAAATGAGGCCGAGTCCAAGACCTGCGGATATAGTAAAGGCCGAGTGAGACGAGAGATTCGGAAAAAACATTGTCTCCTGAATTCCCATTCCTCTGAAAAAGGGCGCATTAAAAAGCACAATGAATCTGTCGAAAAGAAGCACGGAAAGAAAGAAGATGAGGCTTCCATAAAGCTCAAAGGATGTAAATGAATGTTTAGTCTTCTCTGAAGAATTTCTTTTTTCAAAGAAGAGGAACCGAAACAGAATTCCGGCAGATGCGCCTGCAAAAATTCCGGCATTCGTCACAAGCCCCACTGAAGAAAATGCCAGAGATTCCATCCGGACAGAAGAAATCGCACCGACCACCGTCACAATCCGACCGACTTTCACTGAATAAAGAAACGCAGCAAAACTGATGAAAAACTGAGCGAGGATGACAGACTGAAATACTTTTGATTCAGTCGGATATGCAAAGTGAAGAATGCGGATGAGTAAATAAAAACAAAAGATATATGCCAGTGAAAAAAGGATTTTTCTCTGGCGGAGTGTCTGAAACAGATGTCTCATTTTTTCTTTTTCAGTATGACAGAAACTGGCGTGAAGTCCTTCTTTGCTTTTACTCGGACAAGTTCCTCCTGGAAATTGACATTTCTGATCCTCACAGTATATTCTCTGTCATCAGGCATCAGTTTATGAAAATAGCCGTTTTCAGGATTGTTTCTGAGTTCCTCTCCTTCGAAAAATTCGAACTCATCAATCGTAATCAGTGCCTCTACTGGTTCTTTTTCACGATCAGTGATTCGGAGAATAAGCTTATTTGCGGTAAAATATTCTTCAAGAAATTTTTTCCATACTGGCCGAAAACCTCCGAGAACTTTTTCCACATTCGAAAATTCAATATTTCTATGAGTACTTTCTGTAAGAATAGCCACTGTTCCATGCTTGTTGAAAAAATAGTCCTGATCTGTTCCATCCACCGGATACAGATTCTTTACAGCCAGATAATTTCTTCCGCTGTAGGACTTGGCCACAGATACCAGTCTTTTTGCAAGCCCCCCCGGATAATCGGGAGTCGGATTTACAGTATCTTCTATTGAATATGGGAAAAGAAGTTTTCCTGCGAAGGAATGAAAACTCATGGAAAGAAGAAATCTTTCCGATTCTGCAATTTCCATCATAGCCTTTGTTTCAGGCTCTGAGGCAGGGGCAGTCCCTCTGTAAAAAGGATGATTGATATCGCCTGAGGATGCAGTCGGATGCCCTGAATTCCATTTGAAAGGATAATTTCTGTTGATGTCCACTCCCCTTCTCGAGTCAGTGGGTTTATGAGACGGTGCCAAGTATCCGTTTTTCCTTCCCATTGCAAAACTTTTGTACCAGAAAAGCCAGCTCCCGTCAGGATTTACGATAGGAATAAACCAGATATTCATCTTATCCAGATATTTTTTATATTGATTTTTATCCTTTAAGAGATGAAAAATAATGTCATAGCAGTGTTCTGTTCCAATCAGTTCGTTTGAATGATGAGCTCCGTTGAAAAGAACAGAAGGTTTGCTCTCGTCTCCGTTGTTGGACGTGATTCGAATCGCAGGGATCGGCCTGCCGAGTCTTGTTTTTCCTATCTCAAAGTATGTCACTTCTTCCGGAAAGGTTCTGGCAAGTGATCTGAGATATATTTCATTGAGTTTGTGATCTTTGTATCCCGTCTTCAGATCGGACAGTTCCGCAAACCCTTTCCGGAAACGTTCTGAATAGGTAGGGTCATAGTAACGAAAAGGTGAATAGGACTGAGATTTCTGATAAGGAATTCCTTCTGAATCCAGCTTGGACAGGGAGGATTTCTGGACCAATACAACTGCATTGTTCCTAATCCGAAATGTGTAGACTGGTTCCTTAAATCCTTCAGCTCTGCTGAATTCTCTGAGACGGTCAAGATCCTTTCTCTGAATTTTGACAGGAACCATATCTGTCGCCTCGTAAAGGCTTTCCGTAGGTATCCGGTCTGCTGAAAAGACTGAAAATATGAATACGGCAAAAAAAACAATGAATCTCATTTTCTTTCTTCTTTTATCATCACCGATTTCCAGATTTCATATGCAATGAGTGCTGCTGCGACACAGAGAAATGATGCATAAAGAACAAAGTATTTTCCTTCGCGGATATAGCCGATTGCAACAAGAATCATAATCCCAAGCGAACTGACTATATAGAATATCGGAGTAAACGGATATCCGAATGCCTGAAATGAACCTTTGGTCTTGAGTTTTTTTCTGGCGATAAACAGAGAAAAGATAGTCATCGCAGAAAGAAGAGTAATCGCCATAAATGCAAAATTCAGCAGATTGCTTTCCTTGTCCATTGTCAGAAGAAGAATGATTGCCCAGAAACTCTGCAGCCAGATGCTCACTACAGGTGTTCCTTTGACCGGATCCACATACCCGACTTTCTGCCAGAACAGTTTGTCTCTGGCCATTGCAACATAAATCCTGCTTCCGGTAATCATTGCAGAATTTGTATTTCCCAGGATAATAAAGAAAAGTATGAGTGAGATGCCCTTGCTGATTGACTCGTGCCCTGTCGCGTCGAGCATTCCCAGATTGTGAAGAAGGAATTTTCCTATGTCGAAATAAGGATCTGAACTGCCTGTTCTGAAATTTGAATAGGACAGAACTGCAACAAAAACAAGACAGAAAAGCATATAGATCAGAGTGACGAAAATCGGCCCGAGAATCATTGCACGCGGAATTGTCTTCTGAGGGTTCTCAATTTCTTCGCCGAGAGCAAGAGGCGAATTCCAGCCTGAAAATGTCCAATAGACAGGCACAAGTGCAGTTCCGAGACCGATCAGCTCAGGCATCTTCCATTCACCGGAGAAATTTTCAGAAAGCTGAGACACCTGATGAAGAAAAAGCATATCCTTGAAAATAAATATGAGAGTCAGGAGGATGATCAGCCCCAGAAACAGGATCGGGAGCAGAGTCATAATTTTCTGCATAAAGAAGGATGTCTTCAGTCCTCTGTGATTCAGAAGAGTCAGTATGAATATAATAGCAACTGAGATAATCTGAAAATTATACAGACGAAAGTCAATCAGATCAGACTGAAAGAA
>JBPOJG010000077.1:0-25659 GCA_052033835.1 Spirochaetota bacterium | reverse complement strand
GTCGAACATCGTTTACGGAAAGCCTAAATTTCTCTCATTTTGAGATGTTTTTTTGTTTTCTCATTTTTTTTTATAATGATAATCTCTTTCCTTGATGTTTAATGATGGACTTGAATACCAAGAGACTGTATTTTCTGAAGCTGCCTTATCTGAGTCAAACTGCTTAAAAAGCAGTCATCATAACTTGTCAGTCTCTTGTTCCGTAATGGAGGAAATGTTGAAAAAAATGTTAATTGGAATAATTTTAGCTGCACTGTTTATACCTACACATATTAATTCTGAGGAATGCCGCCCTCAGGAGGAATTTACGGTACTTGAGCTGTTCACATCACAGGGATGTGCAAGCTGCCCCTCTGCTGACTCTCTTCTGAAAAAAGTCTACAACCCGAATAAAAAAATTTTTGCAATATCTCTCCATGTGGATTACTGGGATTATCTTGGGTGGAAAGATCCTTATGCAAGAAAGGAAAACAGCGAAAAACAGAAAGAATACTTCAAAAAAATGAACTGGAGAGTTTATACTCCGCAAATCGTGATGAATGGGCAGGATCATTTTATTGGATCGGATGAAGAAAAAATTATCTATAACCTGAATACAAAGCTGCAGAGCAGGAAAGAATCTAAACTGAATCTTTCTCTTTTCAGAGGTCAAAATGAACTGAAAGTAAATTTTAAGACTATATGCACTTCAAATGATTCAGTATTGAAGGTTCATCTGCTCAGAAAAAACGTCAAAAACAAAGTAAACAATGGAGAAAATGCAGGACTTTTTCTTGAACATATCAATGTTTCGGAAGGATATCAGGAATTTGATCTCAGCAAAAGCCCGTCCGGGCTGGCAAAGTTCAATTTAAAAACGGCTCCTTCCGAATACCGAATACTTGCCTTTATCCAAAATAGAAATTCCAATCTTATTCTTGCTGCAAATGAAACAGAATAAATTTCTAATTACAGGAAAAGACGGTATGCTTGCCCAAAACTTTCAGGGCATACTGAATAAAAAAGGATTTCAGTACTTCGCCTATTCAAAAAAAGAGCTGGATATCTGTTCTAAAGATCAGATCAGAAGACGGATTGAAGAAACTGAAGCCAATGTGCTGATCAACTGTGCCGCATATACTGCAGTGGATAAGGCAGAATCAGACCCATTGCATTCTATGATTAACAGCACTGCCCCCGGAGTCCTTGCGGAAGTATGTTCTGAATACAGGATCAGGCTTGTCCATTTCTCTACAGACTATGTATTTTCAGGCAGACAGTTCTGTCCAATTGCCGAAGACGATCCGACATATCCTGTAAATCAGTATGGTCAGGGAAAACTTGACGGTGAAAGAAAAATCCGATCTTCCGATGCAGATTATCTGATCTTCCGTGTACAATGGCTTTACTCGGATCAGGGAAAAAACTTTATGAAGACAGTTCAGAGGCTGCTTAAGGAAAAGAAAATATTAAATATCGTAAACGACCAATGGGGAAAGCCTACCTCCTGTGATTTCATCGCAGAAGCTACCTTAAGTGCAGTTGAAGCAGATCTGAAAGGGCTTTATCATTTGGGTCCGTCAGGATCATGTACTTGGTTTGAATTTGCAAGGATATGTGCAGGACAGGAATTTCACAGAGTGTTTCCAATTCAGACGAAAGATTTTCCTACACCGGCACCAAGGCCAGCCTACTCAGTTCTGTCTTCTGAAAAATTAAAACGTGACCTGCCAGACTGCAGTCTGTTGAATAAAAGCTGGAAGGAAATATTTGAAAATCAGAATCCAAACATCTGATTGAAAAATCTGTTCATCTTCTCATATGGAGTCAAGTTTGAACTTGGGTATGCCCTGACTGTGTCTTCGAGCTTAGTCTTGAGTTCAGATTCTTCCGGCTCCATCAGCAGTTTCTCAACGAAGTCTTTTTGAATCAGAATCACTGACTGATCAATAGAAAAATACCCTGGCTGAAAACTGTTCTTTTTTTCGATCAAGGCCCGGTCTTCCTCGGTTACTCCAAACAGAAGAAGGAAATCAGACTTCCTCATATTTGCAATGTCCTTACTCTCCACTTCTTCACCCGAATGATAGAAAGCATAATCGCTCAAGGCTCTAGGGCCGTAAATTTTTGTTTCCTGAGGATTAATTCTTCCTCTATTTTTCAGAGAAAGAATTTCAGTTTCCACTTTCTTCAGCTCTGCCGCATTGTTTTTGTTTGCACTGAATACAAAATATCCGGATACAAGCGTGGCAACAATCACGACTGCAGTTGTTCCCAGCGTATTCAGTTCTTTTTCAGATCGGAGAAGATACTCTGCAATTTTCATTACCAGGAAAATTGGGAAAAACTTAGTCATCAGATTCCAGAAAGAATGCATCAGAAATGAAAAAGAAGAAACTCCAAAAAAATCAGTCAGTGAAAAGATCAGAAGAGAAACTGCGAACAGACCGTAGAAAGTCATCAGAAATCGGAGAGGAACATTCTTTCTTTTGAAGAATACGGATGTTTTAGCACGCTTTTCACGGATCAGTCCAAGACAGATCCAGCTCACAGTCACAAATCCCCCCAAAAGAAATCCGGGGAAACTAGAAAGAAACGCGAAAAAACTGAGAACAGCAATTAAAAACAGGTCACCTATCTTTTCGAGTTTAAAATTGTAATTCAGAATCAAAAGATACAGAAAACACAGCAGTTCTTCCATATAAAAATACGGAAGATTGATGGAAAAAGGAACGAATCCAACCAGATAAATCAGAAAGAAATGGTTCAGTCTCCATTCTTTTCGATAAAAATTGAGCATTGCAAAGTGAAGAGTAAAACTGAATATTAAAGCAAGAGTGATATGATATGCATTCAGGACTTTCAGTCCGAATACTTTTTTGTTGAAAAACAGAATGAAATTGCCGAATGCCTCTGTCTGAGTCCTGATGACTCCCTTGTCAATGACTGATTTCAAATTTGCAAGTCTGGTGTAAGAGACATCACTTCCGGGATCGCCTCTGAATATATAAAAGCCGAATAGACACATTGCAAAAAAGAAGGCGGATACCACCACCCAAAATATTCTCTGTTTGTCTTCCCTTTCAATCTGCATGAGGATTTCTTGCTATACTTTTTCACTGCCATAATAAAATCTGGGCTTAATTTTATATAGAAAATTTTTATTTAAGGGGAAGAAAACTATGGCAGAGTCAAAAGACCACGTTCTCTACGGCGAAAACAAAGAGCCAGCCAAAGACAAGCCTTGGATTTTCAGAACTTACGCGGGACACACGAACCCAAAATCGTCCAACGAACTTTTCCGAAAAAACCTCTCAAAAGGACAGACCGGACTTTCCATTGCATTCGATCTGCCTACTCAGTGCGGATACAGCTCCGACCACAGCATCGCAAGACCTGAAGTGGGAAAAGTGGGAGTCCCAATCAATTCACTCGAAGATTTCCGAATTCTGTTTGATCAGATCCCGATCGGAGAAATGAATACTTCCATGACAATCAATGCCACATCTATGTGGCTTTTGTCTCTGTATATCGCACTGGCAGAAGAAAACAAAGTATCATCTGATAAACTCGAAGGAACAACTCAAAACGACATCATCAAGGAATACCTGGCAAGAGGAACCTATATTTTCCCTCCTGCACAGTCCATCCGAATGATTGTGGATATGTATGAATACTGTCTCAGAAATGTTCCTAAATGGAATCCTTCCAATATCTGCTCCTACCATCTTCAGGAAGCAGGTGCAACTCCTGTGCAGGAACTAGCATTTGCACTGGCAACTGCAATTGCCATTCTGGATGCAATCAAGGAAAGAAACTGTTTCAGTGCAGATGAATTCGAAAAATGCGTCGGAAGAATCTCTTTCTTCGTAAATGCAGGAATGCGGTTTGTAGAAGAAATGTGCAAGATGAGAGCTTTCACTGAAATGTGGGAAGAAATCACAAGAGACAGATACGGTGTAAAAAATCCTAAATACAGAATATTCCGATACGGGGTTCAGGTAAATTCACTGGGACTCACAGAGGAACAGCCGGAAAACAATGCCTGGAGAATCATTCTAGAAGCACTCGGAGTCACACTTTCCAGAAAAGCCAGATGTCGTGCACTTCAGCTTCCTGCATGGAACGAAGCACTCTCCCTTCCCCGTCCCTGGGATCAGCAGTGGTCGCTCCGTCTGCAGCAGATTCTCGCATATGAATCCGATCTTCTGGAATATCCGGATATTTTTGACGGATCAAAAGTAATTGAAAGCAAGGTATCCGAACTGAAAAAAGATGCTTATGCCGAAATCCATAAAATTCTGGATATGGGCGGAGCAGTCAAAGCGATTGAAAACGGGTATCTGAAATCTCAGCTGGTGAAATCCCAGTCAGAAAGAATGTCCAAAATCAATTCCGGTGAACAGATTGTAGTCGGAAAAAACAAATGGACTGAGGCAATTCAGTCTCCTCTGATGACGGATACTGACGGGGGTATATTCAAGGTAGATCCGGAATCCGCTGCCCAGACTCTGAAATCTCTCGAAGAAACCAAAAGAAAAAGGGACTCGGAAAAAGTAAAAGCTGCACTGGAGAAACTTAAGAACGCGGCAAAAAATAATGAAAATATGTTTCCTGCTTCCATTGAATGTGCAAAGGCCGGGGTGACGACTGGAGAATGGTCAGATGTTCTGCGGGAAGCATTCGGAACATATCAGCCTTCTACCGGAGTGGAAGGTCAGGTACTGAAGATTGAAAATGATACGGTCAATTTAGTTCGAGGAAAGGTAGATAAATTTTTCCAGAGCAAAGGACACAGACCTAGAATCGTAGTCGGAAAACCGGGTCTTGACGGGCATTCCAACGGAGCTGAGATGATTGCCATTTCTGCGCGTCACGCTGGTTTCGATGTGATTTATTCGGGAATCAGACTTACCCCTGAGGAAATCGTGCAGAGCGCGGTGGAGGAAAATGCGGATGTGATCGGTATTTCCATTCTTTCCGGTTCACACAAAGAAATTGCGGAGCAGATATCTTCAGAACTCGTTCATTACAAGGCAAAGGAACAGATTCCTGTTGTGTTTGGAGGAATTATTCCGGAATCCGATTTCGGTTCGCTCAAATCTCTGGGTGTAAAGGAAATATTTACTCCAAAGGACTATGATCTGATGAAAATTATGGATAAGATCATAGACATTATCTCAGTGAAGTAGACTTGTGCACCATATTGCCATTGGTACAAAAAATCTGACTGCAATGGCGGAATTCTATAAAAGGATTCCGTCACTGCAGTTTCTGGAAAACAAGACAGATGAGGAAGGATTTGTCAGATCTGTCTGGTTTCAGACGCAGGAAGGAACAATACTGATGCTTGAGTTCAAACAGGCAAGCAAGGCCCCTGAGGCATTGGTATTCCGATTTTCCCCCAAAAAACCTTTTATGGATTTTCTGTCTTCTGTGCAGGAAAAAAACAGAACAAAATATACAATATATTTCAATGATCCCGACGGAAATACATTAGGTTACAGCAGTTATCCTGAAGAAATATTTCCTCTCAGCTCTCAATAATCATAAATCTGTCAAGCTGGTTGCTGATGATGTATCTTTTCAGACTTTCAGGTGTTTCCCGAAGGTAAAGAACTCTGTTGTTGCTCCCCAGTTCTCTTCCAAGCTGGAGCAGAAAAGTAATGCTTTCCTTGTTCAAATAATCCAGATTCCCTAAAAAAAGGCGGATATTCGCACCGGTAGCAAAGAATATTGTTGAAAAAAAACTTAAAAACTCTTTCTGCATATCCTGAGTAAGTTTGTTGAACTTCAGGCCTACTTCCAGAGTATCATTATTTTCAGTAATGACAAAGTTTTTAAGTGATTTAGGTTGTCCCATATGAACTGTATCTCATTAGACGTTTTATCTTTCCGATCCAGATACCTTTGTACCATTAGAAATTTTTTTAACAAGAGAAATTTTCTCGAAATTGACACTCCGAAGCTGAAAAAAGTGCCTGGAATGGAACCTTATCTGGATCCGTTTACAGTATCTTCCCCCAATCAGGAAGAAAAGGGCTATTTGGTCACTTCTCCAGAATATTCTCTGAAGCAGTGCATTTCTGCCGGTGCAGAAAAAATATATGAGATTGCTCATGTATACAGATCGGGAGAAAAAGGGAGATTTCATACTGCAGAATTTCTGATGCTGGAGTTTTATGAAACAGGCAAGGACGAATTTGCACTGATGGAAACCTGCCTTGATCTGATGGAAACTCTAGAAAATGACTTCCAAAAATTCGGATTCAAAAGAGAAAACGCTGAAATAATATCGATGGAAAATCTGTTTAAAAAACATCTGAACTGCGGATACGAAATTCACGAATTGATTTCACTGCTTTCAAAGACCGAATCAGAAAAAAATAAATACTCCGCTTATTCTTACGATGATCTGTTCTTTCTTGTATTCCTGAACCATATCGAACCGAAACTGACAGAAGGTCCCTACTTTGTTCACAGTTATCCAAAAGAGCTTGCATCACTTTCCCGAATCGACGGACGAATAGCCAGACGGTTTGAAATCTACTGGAAAAATGTGGAAATTGGAAATGCATTTTATGAACTGAATGATCCGAAGGAACAGAAAAGACGTTTTGAAGAGGAGCAGGAACAGAGAAGGATTCTTGGGAAAGAGGTATTTGCACTTGATGAAACCTTTCTAGAATCACTCAAAAGTCTTCCTGAATGTTCAGGAATTTCCATCGGCCTAGACAGGCTTTTTATGATCTGTATGAATCACGATTCACTGAAACTTTTAAGTCCTTATGTAAATCAATTGAATAACTCACCTTAGGGACTGTGTAAAAGCAGTGCTCTGCGCACACCGACGTGAGGCTCATCTGTCTGTACCTTTTTAAAGCGTGCGTCAGGCGAAATTGCCGATTTCGAGACTGATATCCTTGATCTGCAGAATGGATTCTTTGATCTTATCGAGATCACTTTTCTCAGTTCCGGAAAGAGATCTCATATTTCTTTTGAGTTCATGAATTTCTTCATAAATTGTCGCAAGAAGAAGAATGTCTTTCGGTATCTGACCTGCATAAAGTGATCTCACCATTTTGATCAGTCTTTCGGGAATATCCATAAATGCAAGTTCAGTCACAGTCAAATCATCTGTACATCCGATTATCCAAGTTTGGATAGTAAGAGCTAATATTTTTTCGATTCTGCTGATATCGTCCTTGGACTGTCTTGGTTTCAGTGTCTTGTAGAATCTGGTTCTGTTTTCGAGATACTTCAGAATCTGAGACTGATCTATCTGACTTTTCCTGACTGATTTCCATTCATTGATTACAGGAAGAAACTCCCTTTCTCCGTAAATGATCCGCCCAAATTCCAGAAGATGGACCGCAGTGGGTTCAAAGATCTCCATTCTCTGAATGAAAGACTCCCTGTCCCCTGCAATCAGATTGACAGGTCTTTTCCCGGCAGACTCAATTGCCTTTGTAATTTCCTGAATAAAATTGGATCTGATCTGATCCTCTGCCGATGCAATCAGATAAAAATTGTAGTCCGATTTTTCCTTAAAATCTCCTCTTTCTCTCGATCCGTAAAAACAGATGTGAAAAGGAGAAACAGAAAAAACTTTCCTCAGATGAAAACGGATTTTTTCCCAGTCTATGTTTTCTTCCGAATTCATTCTATTCAAAAAACAGCTTCATTCTGGCTAGATTTTCCATGATTGCCTTGAATGCCTTGTCCCGTTCATCTGTAGATTTGAAAGGAAGAGATTTGATATTATTCAAATCATGGTAGATAATTTCGATAGTAGGATTGTTCAGATTTTTTTTAATAGTCGATACAAAATCCAGATTGATTGCCTCTGTATCACCCAATTTCAGCCACATATTTTCTGAACTCCTTTTATTATTGGAACCGCCGCAGTATTCCGGCAGGCCTGACTTCCCTTCTTATTTTCGTATGAAAGTCCGATTTAGATGACTATTTTCTTACAGGCAGAGATTGATCTGAAAATATATCCTCCATTGCCCTGGCAGCAAATTCTATTTTTGGGGAATATGCTTTACAAATGACTGCAAACCTGGAGACTGTTCGCATGAAACAGCCGAAAGCCTGGGTGTCTCTTGTTGTTTCCTCAAAGGAACTGAGCCCTAAACAGATTACTGAATTTTTGAAACTGCAGCCTGATTTTACAAATCCAGTAGACGCCAAGAGCAAAAAAGGCAATTTTTGGCAGCTGAACTCCTCTCTTCCGGATGAAGAGAATCTGGAAAACCATCTTTGGGATCTGTTGAAAAAAATCGCACCGGTCAGAGACGAACTCAAAGATCTGCACATCAAGGCAGAAATCAAATTTTATGCATCAGTTGAGTTTGCAGACACGGAAACCAACGGACTTCAGCTCGGCCCAAGACTCCTCTCTCTGATTGGAAGCCTCGGAATCAATCTGGAGATTCATCCCTGGAAAGCAAAGCAGTAAAACCCTTAAATGGTTACAGATAATGAAAAAATATAACGGTGCAGTGTACATCGGAAGATTTCAGCCCCCTCATAAAGCTCATATTCAAACAGTAGAAAAAGCTCTTGAACTTGCAGAGAAAGCAGTCATCATTGTAGGTGATTATAAGTCGGCAAGGTCGATAAAAAACCCTTTCACATTTGATGAAAGAAAAGAAATGCTTCTCGGATGCCTGAAGAAAGAGGACAGAGAGAGAGTGATCTTCTGCCCAGTCAGAAATTTTCCGAATGACGACAGTCTCTGGACAGTCAGCATAAAAAAAGAAGTACGCGCACATATTAAAGACGGACTCTGCATCATCGGGCATATTAAAGATTCTTCGAGTTATTATCTGAAACTGTTTCCGGAATGGAGTTTTGAGTCCGTCGGCCTGATCAGTGATCTGAATGCCACTGATATTCGGAATATTTTCTTTCAAAAAAAAGATTTTTATAATGATGTTAAAATTACAGAGTCTCTGCATCCTTCTGTCATCTCATTTCTGAAAAACTTTGCCTCAACTGAGAGTTTCGCTGTTCTTCAGGAAGACTGGCTGCATCTGGCAGATTACAAGGCGAAATGGAAAGCCGCTCCCTACCCTCCAGTATTTGTGACTGCAGATTCAGTCGTCATAAAGAGCGGGCATGTACTTCTGGTGAAAAGAAAATCCAGTCCCAGCAAAGGTCTTTTTGCACTGCCCGGAGGATTTCTCGATCAGAATGAAACTCTTCAGGACTGTGCAGTCCGTGAACTGAAAGAAGAGACTGAAATCGATGTTGATATTTCGGAATTGAAAAACAGAGTTTTCTTTTCAAAGGTTTTTGACAGACCTGACAGAAGCCTTAGAGGCAGAACAGTGACTCATGTATTTATGATTGACCTTGGAAAAGGAGATCTGCCGGAAGTGCAGGGAAGCGACGATGCGGAAAAAGCGTTCTGGATACCGATCACTGAGATAGAAAGCCATTCCGAATTTTTCTTTGAAGATCATCTCTCCATTCTGGAAGACCTGATTTTTCATAGATAAGACAGAATAACTCGGATTTCTGATATCCCGAAGAGTGGAACGCTTCATTGAGCGAAGCGAGATTAGAAATCAGGAAGGAACAGCGTAATATCGAACAGCGTTCATCATACTGTCGCTCAAATTGAGATTAATTTGCAAGAAGGACGCCCAAAAAGAATCTGACAAAGTGAAGATTTTTGAAGATTCAGATGTCATATATAGAGTGATTACTCGATTATGCAGGACTGCCTTTCTTCTGCTGATGTGCATCTCAGCGGCAAGTTCGTGCAGTCTGAAAAAAAACAAATTCGCCTTCAAAGCAATTTTTCCTTTAGCATTGAATACAGACACTTCAGTCTATCTGACGGACATTTCTCTGAGTTCGGGAACACTGTCTCCGGTGTTCTCTTCTTCAGTATTATCTTACTCTGTAAATACAGACAGTTCTGTCTCTTCAGTCACTGTCACCCCGACTGCAAATCTTTCAACAGCATCGATTACAGTAAACGGTACAGCGGTAATCTCAGGAAAACCTTCAGGCAGCATTTCACTGAATACGGGTTCAAATACAATTTCTGTCATTGTCAGCAGTTCCGCAGGTGTTTCAAAGACATACTCAGTCGAGATTATAAAATCCGCCGCCGCAACTGCAGCCTCTGCTTCTGTGTCGACCGACCTGACCTCTCTTTCCACAAGTCAGGGAACGTTGAGTCCTGTGTTTTCTTCGGCAGTCACTTCCTATACGATGACATTGGCAAATGCAGTCTCATCGATTACAGTCACTCCTTCCGCTGCTGCAGGAACTTCAATTACAGTCAACGGTGTTTCCGTGACATCCGGTTCTGCATCAGGATCAATCACGATAAATTCCGGCGCCAATTTAATTACTATTATTGTGACCTCTGCTTCCGGAAGCTCAACATATACGATCAACGTTACCCGTCTTGCGGCGTCGGTCTATAGGATTTTTATCACTGCATCCACCTATGACGGAAATCTGGGCGGAGTAGCCGGTGCCGATTTGAAATGCGACGCGGACAGTGTCAGACCGAATGATGGAAGCACTTACAGAGCTCTTGTGGTTGACAATTCGGGCACAGCGAGAAGAGCTTGTACGAGTTCCAACTGTACAAATCCTGCAGAGAATCTGAACTGGGCGTTTAAACCGTCTACAACTTATGTAAGAGCCGCAGACTCTACAACAATTATGACCACTAACGCTGCAGGCATTTTTGCATTCGGGACACTCTCAAATTCGTTTACTTCAGGTGCGACAGTTTCCTATTGGACAGGCCTCAGGAATACTTGGGAAAGCTCCTCAAATGACTGCAGTGACTGGACAAGTTCGTCAAGCGGGCAAAGCGGGAGAACCGGAGACAGCAGTGCCACTGACAGCACTTCCATCCGCAACAATACACCGGCCTGCAATACTCAATGGTATCTCCTCTGCGTTGAACAGTGATTTTCTGCCCTATCCAATCATCTGATCCCCGCAGAATGGATTTACAGAAATTCCAGCAATGGAAAATCTGGAATTGAACAGAGTGAGGGAAAATAATGGATAAATCCAAAGTAGAAAAAGTCATCAGTTCAGCGGGAAGTCTTATCGCAGAAATCACAAAAACACTTGCAAAGAAATGTTCAGACGGGAAAGGGGTTTCCGTTGAAAAAATGGATGAAAACCAGCTCGTCTTCTATCAGCTTGCCTGGATGACAGCAGAGCACAGAGTTGCTGAAAACTTCATACAATATGCCTGGAACGAAAGCCTGAAAACAGGCGAAATGGAAAAAACGATGGCATCTGCATTTGCAGCAGAAACAGCAGCACATATCAGATCTGAAATATCCAATCGTCCTGAAGAATTCGGAACCACAGCAAAAAGAGTTCAGGAAGTTCTCTATAATGAGGAAGTCAGTCAGTTCATTTCAGAAAATACAAAGATCGGAGTTTATTCCAAAATCACTGACCTGATTCAGGCAAACGGAAATATCGGTCCTTATGGACTTTCAGAAGACCATGAACTCTTCCGTGATACATTTAAGAATTTTGCAGAAAGTGTGGTTATGCCGCTGGCAGAACATACTCACAGAAATGATGAAACTGTTCCTGAAGAAATTCTGCAGGGACTTAAAGATATGGGATGTTTCGGTCTGTGCATTCCTGAAACATACGGCGGGATTCAGCCTTCGGACAAACCGGACAATATCAGTATGCTTGTCGTGACGGAAGAGCTTTCTCGCGGAGGGCTTGGAATCGCAGGAAGTCTCATCACAAGACCGGAAATCGTTTCCAAGGCAATCCTGAAGGGCGGAACAGATGCTCAAAAGGAAAAATGGCTGAACAAACTCGCAACAGGTGAAGTGATGGCCGCTGTTGCAGTAACGGAGCCGAACTACGGATCTGACGTTGCAGGGGTTTCTGTAACTGCAGTAAAAGTAGAAGGCGGATGGAAAATCAACGGAGTGAAAACTTGGTGTACATTTGCAGGATACGCAAATGTTCTTCTGGTTCTCTGCAGAACAGAATCTGATCCTTCACTGAAACATAAGGGACTCTCGATCCTTCTTGCAGAAAAGCCGAGCACAAGAGAACACAGCTTCGACTACTCTCAGCCGGGCGGCGGAAGAATTGAAGGAAAGGCAATTGATACGATCGGGTATCGCGGTATGCATTCCTTTGAAGTGTCTTTCCAGGACTATTTTGTTCCGGATGAAAATCTGATTGGAGGCGAAGCCGGAAGAGGAAAAGGATTCTATCTTCAGATGGAAGGGTTCGCAGGCGGAAGAATTCAGACTGCTGCAAGAGCAAACGGAGTCATGCAGGCTGCATTTGAATCAGGATGGCGTTATGCAGGAGAACGTCAGGTATTCAAAAAACCTATCTACGATTATAATCTGACAAAATATAAACTGGCGCGTATGGCTATGATCATTCAGGCATCCAGACAGTATACAAATACTGTAGGGAAGATGCTGGATGAACACAAGGGACAGATGGAAGCCACTTTAATTAAATTTTATGCTTCCAAGATTGCTGAATGGGTTGCCCGTGAAGCAATGCAGATTCACGGCGGTATGGGTTATGCAGAAGAATATGTAGTCTCCAGACTTTTCCTGGATGCGAGAGTATTCTCCATCTTTGAAGGAGCTGAAGAAGTGATGGCTCTGAGAGTAATTGCAAAAGGACTTCTGGATGCCGCTTTTGCCGCTGTATGAGCGGACTGCTGAAGAAACTCAACTATAAGACTCAGGACAGAATTCTTGTCCTGAGTCCTCCTCCTGAATTTGAAATTTTTCTCTCCGAGTTTCAGAATTTCCTGAAACTCGACAGGGAACCAGTATCAAAAATTAAATATGATTTCATTATAACATTTTCCGTCATGAAAAAAAATCTGGAAGACATTCTGAAAAAAACTTCTAGGGCCGCTTCGGACGAATGTCTTTACTGGTTTGCATATCCTAAAAAAACTTCAAAGAAATATAAGTCGGACATTACCCGTGACAGTGGGTGGCAGAAGGTGGGAGATCTCGGATACGAAGCAGTCCGAATGATTGCAATAGATGAGGACTGGTCGGCAATGAGATTCAAGAAGGCAGATAAAATGAAAACAATGAAAAGAAATGATAAACTGGTTTTATCCTTTGTCGGGAAAAAGAAGATAAAACAAGGATGAAATCACCCTCTTCCAAGAACAGGCTTCCGTTCGACAATAATTACTGGAAAACTATGTATGCGGATGATGATGAATCAGTCATTGACGGACTCTATAATGCAAAAGAACATGCTGAATACATTAAAAGTATTTTCAGGCTTCAGGATACTGAGATACATTCACTTGGTGATTTTGGATTCGGTCTTGGAGCACTTCTTCAGGAAACGTCACTTGCACTGAACGTCAGCCGAATCGTAGCGTTGGATATTTCAATCGATTGTGTAAACCGGCTGATGAAACAGTCCTGGCACAGCAAAAAAGACATTGCAATACTGAATGCGTCCATAGAGGATTATGAAAGTCCTTATCTCGAAAAACATCCTTTGGATCTGATTATCTTCAATTCTGTAATGCAGTATATTCCGGACAGATCGGTAAAATCCGTTTTTAAAAAACTTTCAAAATACTGTAAATATCTTTACTTTTGTGCGCCGACGGACAAGGATTATGATCTGATGAAGGAAGTGATGGATTTTACTGATCCTTATGCATATTCAAGACCTTTAAGTTTTTACAGAAAAAGCTGGAAACAGTATTTTACTGCTGTCGGCCTGAACCTTCTGGAAAGCAGATCCAATGTAAAAGACTCGCCTTTCGTATTCGAACTTTACAGATACTGAAATGAAAATTACTGTCTGCAGTGACAACAAAGTTCTTCTGGATTCCCTTTCAGAATATCTGAAAAAAATTACTGAAGATCCTGATTTTGTTCTTCTGAAAACACAGGTTCTGATTCTCTGCCGTGAAACATTCTCTGAAGATTATTTTCATATGAAGCTTTCAGAGCGGAATATTCCTTCTCTTGTTTATGAAATAAGATCTCTGAAAGATTTTATGCGTGATATTCTGGAAAAAGCCGATCCGAAAACAGAAACGGCAGGCAGACTTGAAGAACTGTTCCTTCTGCAGAAAATCATTTCAGAAAATAAAAAATTCAAAGGAAAATTCCTTCCCCTGTCTGCATTATTTCATATTGCATCTGACATATATGATATTTTTGAAAAATACAGAAAATCCGGAAAACCTGTTCCGGAAAACTGGAAATATAAGGATATCTGGAAAGAATACAGAAAAAAAAAGACAAAACCTTCCCCGTCAGAAAGGATGCTGAAATTCCTCGAATCTTCTTCTAAAAAGAAAATTCCCCCTGATTTTCTTTCAGGATACACTCATCTGTTCCTAGTGGGACATTATCATATAGACCCTGTTCAGAAAAAATTTATGGAATATCTGAACTCTCTCTTGAAAGCCGGAAAAACAGAAGCTCGCCATTTTATCTGCGGGAGCAGAAACATTCTCATTGATTCAGAACAGCACCAGAGTGCAGAAGCAGGTTATCTTCTGAAAGAATTTGCAGAAGCGGAAACCGAGGTCTCTGGCTCGGAAAAAGACAGCAGGGTATATTTCTTTTCTGCACCGGAAGTGTTCAGGGAACTGGAAACAGTCGGAAGAAGGATTCTGAAGATACTTCACGAAAACAGGGAGGTGCCTTCGTTCAGGCTGACGGATATAAAGATCATCATACCGGATTCTCCCGCATATCATCTTGGGATAAAAAATGTCCTAGAATCATTAAATTTAAGTTTTTCATTCACAAATAATCTTTTTGGAAAAAAACTGTCTCCCTACTACACCGCAGTTTCTGCTCTTCTGGATCTGACTGAATCGGAATTTCTTCCCGAAAAGGCTCTTTCCCTTTTCAGAAATCCCTGTTTCGCTCCTTCAGTCTCAGGCAGCAGAATTGTACCCGACATTTATGCATGGCAGAATATTTTAAATTCATCCCGAATCACTGGTTTTCTAGATGAGATTGAAAGACTGGAAAAAGGACATCGAAACGACCGACGTTTCACATGGGAATATCTTTGGGACAGTCTTGCGTCTCAGGACATTGCAGATTCGGCGGAGACTTCAGACTTTCTTTCCAATTCAGAAGATTTCATAATGATAACATCTTCACTTTTTCATGATTTGATTTCCCTGAAAAATTCAGAAAGTCCTGAGTTTTTTGCCGATCTTTTTGAGAAGATACTCGAAATTTATCTGGATCCGGAAATGCCGGAATCTGAAACAGATTCAATGCAGCTTGCCAGAATGAATGTCACTGTTCATGACAGAATTATTTCTTCCCTTTCCGAAATCAGAAATCTGCAGCAGTTTGTCAGTCCTGAAGACAGAATTCCATTTGAAATGTACAGACAGATCATTTCAGACACTCTCGATTCCATGCAGGAAGGAAGCAGTCAGGTCTATAAATCAGGGATTACTGTCGGCACAGTAAAGGATACTCTCGACGCAGAAGTTTCCTGGCTTTTCTGCACAGGCCTCGACGAGGACGGCTTTCGGTCGAGAGCTGATCTTGATTCATACATTTCAGTAAACGAAGACAGTGCTGAAGAAGAAAAAGACATTCATCTCACGAAACTGAGATATCTGAATCATTCCTTCAGTTATGGAGCAGAGGAAATTTACTTTTCATATACAAACTATGATACTGAGAAAGACAGAAAAAGATATCCGGCTCCGGAATATGAAACTGTCAGAACAAGACTGAATTCATTTTATGAAAATGAACCTTTTCGTGAGTATAAAATTTCATTATATCCTCATGAAAATTACCCATCTTCATTTCCAGAGACACTTTCAGAAAAAGAAGTCTTTGATATGAGTCTTCTGAAAATCTGGGAATCTGAAACAGACTTTAATAAAGTATCTCCTGCCTGGGAAGGAAAAGAACTGAATCTGCCTGATATATTCAGAGAATCAGAAGATACTGTCAGAAAAATGTTCTCCAGAAATTCAGGCAAAAAACTGTCCAAGCTGGAAAAACGCATTTCAGCCACTCCTTCAGAGCTTGCAAATTATATTGAATGTCCGAGAAAATACGTATATACACATATAATGGATACGGATTCCGATTACGAACCTGAAGAGGAAAACTATTCAATGAATCCACTTGTCCGAATGAACATTCTGAACAGAGTCTTTCAGAAATTTTTAAAACATCCTGGCCTGACCCTTCGGAATATCGAGGAGGATGAGGAGCTTTTTTCCGATCTTTCTTTAGGACTGGCAGGGAGAGCCCAGAAAGAAAAACTTCTGGAATATATTTCCAATGAGATGCTTCCGTTTCTTGTGCAGAACTTTTCAGAAAGTAAGGTTGTTTTTGACATCCATTCGGGATCAGGAGATTTTCAGAATGAGGAAAAAAGTCTTCCTAAGGCACAGTTTCTGAATCTGGAAATCTCAGGAAGAATCCCTGCAGCGGCTGCCTTTTATGATACCGTAAGAATTGGACAGACCGTATACGGGAAAAATGTAAGGACATCTCAGATTCTGCAGTCACTGATCTGGTTCTGGGCAGCAGAGAACTCTGAAAATATTCAGAAAGGGATATTGGAAATCTTTAACTTGGAAAAAGGGAAAATAGAACCATTTATAATCCATTTTCCTATAAATGATTCTCCAAAGATTCATATCATTAATACAGGGGAAATCACCGAGAATGATATTGAACCGGCAGTTCAGAACTTTATAAATAATATTTTTCCCGTTTATCCTGTGCACGGTGACAGTTCACGAGATATTGTCTGCAAATTCTGCCCAATTGTAAAAACATGTTTTGGATATAATTATGAATTTGAACCAATTGATTCCGATATAAAAAAAAATCTGGATAAATTGAATAATCTACTCAAAAAAAAATGAATACCTGAAAAATGTACAAGCTAAGACTGTTAGTTTTATTGAGACTGAACTGAAAGCAGAATCAGTCTCATTGATAAAGATCAGCTCAGATTCAGATTACTGGACTTGATCTGAGCAGAGTAAATGACTATGGAGAGTACTTTTTGTCTTGAACTGAAATCATTCAGGTACAGTCTGGAGTAAAATGCATAGTCCCAAAGAAAAAACAGCTGAGTTGTACAAGAAATTCAGCAGGAGAATTTTTGAATTTCTGATGAAATATTGCAGAAATGAAGAGACGGCTATGGATCTTATGCAGGAAACTTTTTTGAACTTTCACAAGAGTTATTCAGGTCAGGAACTGACTGAACAGAAATCCATTATGCTCCTTTACACAATTGCAAGAAATCAGTCTATCAATTATTCCAGAAGATTTTCAACAAAAAAAGAAACCGCAGGCAATTTTGATTTCTTCAGCTCCAAGGAAACTTCATTTGTAGTGAAGGAAGAATTCAAAGACTTGGAATTGAAACTGTATTCCTGTCTTGATGCATTGACAGAAGATCAAAGAACCGCAATACTTCTGAAAAATGTGCAGGATTTGAATCTTGAGCAGGTTGCAGAAATCATGAATGTTTCTGTATCAACAGCATCTCGGCTTGTCATTAAAGCAACTTCTGAACTGATCAGACTGGCCGAAGAAAATGAAATATTCCCATAAGGGCGGCGTGAATATGGAAGAGTTAAACGAAGCAGAAAAAAAGATAAAAGATGCATTGGACGGAATGTCTAATGAATACACTGGAAAGGTAAAAACAATCAATCAGGCTCTGGCAAAAAATTTTGCATACAAAAGAGAATTTCCAGAGTTTGATTCGTTATTATCTGATGAGAGCAAACAGTCACAAATTTTAGAATTCAGGAAGAAAACAATGAATAAAAAAATTATTTACATCCTCGGTGCGGCAGCAGTCCTTCTGGGCGGCGTTTTCGCTGCAATCAGTTTCAAGGACGGAACCGGCAAAGGCGATGAGAAAAACAAAGTCTCTCAGGAAGCAAAGGTTACTTTCGTCAGCGGAAATGTCACTGTCAAAACTTCTGACGGAAAGGAATCAAAAGCCGGAGTCGGAACTGTCATCCCTATCACTGCAAGCATTATCACTGCAAATAAATCTATGGCGGATATCCAGTTCGGTCAGGGAAATACAATCAGAATCAAAGCAAACTCCGAAGCTTCCATCAAGTCTATTGTATATGGTGCAGTTTCTGAAGAAGAAGTATTTCTGAAGAAAGGTGTTATTATGGCCACTGTCAGCAAGAAGAAACAGAATGATACTTTCAACATCATGACACCGACAGTCATCGCAGGGGTCAGAGGAACAGTATTTCAAGTAATGTACAATCCCCAAAACCCTGCAGAATCCACTGTTATATCTGTCGGTGAAGGAAGTGTAGCAGTAACTCCTCAAAAAGATGGAAAAGCTCTGAGTGCTGAACCGAAAGAAATTCTGGAATCAGATGATCAGGCAATTGAAAAAGGTGTCGGCGGAGAAATCGTAAAGAAGAAAATCAGCCATCCTGAAATGCGCAAGACTCTTGATGACAACTATGACATTGACGATGAAAAAGAACTTCTTCTGTCCACTGGAAGATCTGAAATTGAAAAGCTCACTTTAGATGATAAGACAGTCTTAAGAGGAGTTGTGATCGATATGGATGATGCAAATTTCACAGTTCAGACAATGGATGGAATCATAAAAATTCCTAGAAGCAAAGTCATCTCTTCTGAATCAGAAAAGCTGAAGTAATACCCTTTCTCCTCTCTCCAATCCCTCAGGTCGGACTCTAATCAAGTCCGGCCTTTTTTGTATCCAGATTCACAGATTCGCGATCTCATATCCTATTTGCGCAAGGTTTTAAAAAAAGATTCCCGTCCAGATTCAGATGATTAGATTGGTAACCTCAGGAGAACCCTATGATAAAAAAATTTTCCATTCTGATATTTGCGCTCCCAGCTGTTCTTTCTGCCTATGATGTTGCAGGAGATACTAAAAAAGAATACTATGAAATAAACGGGAGTACCGTGAAAGAACTGATTTCAGAAATGAAATCAAAAAGTAAAGTTGACGGGGGTTATTTTGCAAAAGCCTACTGCAGCTGGAAAACTGACTGTAAAAAATTCACCAGTTCCTGCATTATCCGACTTCCAAAATGGAACAAACCTAAGGATGTAAAACCGAAAGTGGCTGAGGCTTGGGATAAATTTTATACTTCTTTAATTACGCACGAAGACGGTCACGTGGACGTATTCAAAAAATATTTCCAGCCTGCTTATGACAAAGCAGAAGGAAAAGACTGCAAGACTGCAAAAGCAATTTATCAGGAAGCACAGCAGAAAATAACGGCGGAAAACAAAAAATATGACGCAACTACTGAACATGGAAAAACTCAGGGGGCAGTGATCGGGGGCGATCTTCAATTCCAGTCCATTGCATTTTCCAAGTCCACAGGAAAATACGGAGCATCGAACGGTCAAAGCAAGAGAGAAGATGCAGATTCTTCGGCAATTTCCAAATGCGGTTCATCTGACTGCAAGACAATTGTATGGGCTAAGAATGCATGTGCAAGTCTGGCTGTCGGTTCCAAAAAAGGATTCGGTCATGCCTGGCATGAGAAAAAAGAAAGAGCAGAACAGGATGCTTTAAAAAACTGCAGGAAGTTCGACAAAGACTGTGAAGTTGTTTCTACTGTATGCGATGAAGAATGATTTTTAATTTTCGCCCGCAGCAGTGAGTCTCAGAATATAATCACTGACTGCATCATCGAGTTTCATAAATCCGCCGGAGTATCCGGTGGATGAAAGCTTTTTCATATCGGCACATGTGTAATACTGATATTTTGGTTTTAGATAATCAGGCATATCTACAAATTCGATATTTTCCTTTTTATTCATCGCCCTGAAAAGTGCTTTTGCCAAATCAGTCCAAGTCTCAGCAACACCCCGCCCGACATTAAAGAGTCCATAATGTTCACCTTCTAGAAGGTGAAGAGTGATTTTAGCTGCATCTAGAACATAAAGAAAATCTCTTTTCTGTTCCCCATCCTTGTATTCAGGAACATAAGATTTAAAAAGTTTCAGTGTTCCTGTATCTCTGATCTGCTCATAACCTTTCAGCACAACACTTCTCATATCTGCCTTGTGAGCTTCACCGAAACCGAACACATTAAAGTATTTCAGACCAGTGACAGATTTTAAAATCCCTGCAGAGTCAGCATACAGATCAAACATCTGCTTGGAATAACCGTACATATTCAGAGGCTGAAGTACTCTGAAATTGTCTTCAGTATATCCATTTTCTCCGAGACCGTAAGTGGCAGCACTCGAAGCATAGATAAATTTTGCATTTTTCTGAAGTGCAAATTCTGCCATCTCCAAAGTATAACGGTAATTATTATCGATCAGATAAGATGCATCTTTTTCAGTTGTGCTTGAACATGCACCCATATGCACAAATCTGCTGAATTGAAACTGAGAAGGTTTTTCCAGGACTCTTTTTCGGAAATTGTCCTTTTCCAGATAGTCTCTGAACTGAAGTCTTCTCAAGTTTTTCCATTTTTCAGAACTTCCCAAATGATCAACAATCAGAATATCAGTTTCGCCTCTTTCATTCAAAAGAGATACAATTGCAGAACCTATTAAGCCTGCGCCGCCTGTGATGATGTATTTGTGTTTCATTGATTTGTTTTAAAAAGTGGGGAGAGCGACGGGGATTGAACCCGCGACAGCCAGAACCACAATCTGGAGCTCTACCAGCTGAGCTACGCTCTCCGTTTTTTACTGATCGTGACCCGGGCGAGATTCGAACTCACGACCCTCTGCTTAGAAGGCAGATGCTCTATCCAGCTGAGCTACCGGGTCAAATAAATATCGGGATGACTGGATTTGAACCAGCGACCCTCTGCTCCCAAGGCAGATGCGCTACCCCTGCGCTACATCCCGTGTACTTAATAGCCACGCTAAAATTAGACGTGTACAGGTCAATCTTTTTATTTACTGAACTTGGATTTAATGGCGAATTATTTATATTTCAGACAGGCTCAAGCAACCCGGTCTTTGCATAAACATCCATTAAAGACAGTTCTGAACCGATGGAATCAAACAGAATGGATTTTTCCTTTTCGCTGAAGGCAGTATATTCCCAGAGATCATTTTGTTTTCTTAGATATTTTTCCACTAAAATTTGGTTTTGGGAAATCAGGATATACTCCTGAAGAGAATCCAGTTTTCTGTAATTCTGAAACTTGCCTCCGCGATCATATTTTTCAGTCGAATCTGAAAGGACTTCTACAATACATACAGGGTTTTTGACGATGTCCAGATGATCGTCAGTGAATTGAATCTCTCCGCATACAATCAGAATATCAGGATAGGTCAGAATTTCCTCGGACACCCTGACTCTCATATCCGCCATAAATACATGGCAGTCCCTGTGTTTAAATATTGAATGGATTATTGAAAACAGATTTCCGGTGATTACATTGTGATGAAAAGAAGCTCCGGTCATTGCATACATCTCTCCATATAAAAACTCGTACTTATGTTCTGAATTTCTGTCAGACTCCAGATAATCCAATTCTGTAAATGTCGCTTTTTTTCTGCCAGTCCCATAATTACATTTTTTTATCAGAGATAAAGAACCTCAAGCCGATTTCGGGAGATATTGATTTTATTCATTCAGCTGATTGAGTTATGGACATATTCGCGACACCTTTGCACATCCCTGCCCTGCCCCGATTTCTTCGGATTTTCCGTTTGACTCAATTTGTACAAGCGGGAAATTTGAAAATATGAAAATTGCAATCATCGGTGCAGGCGGACTGACAGGCAGGGAACTTCTGTCCCTTTTGAAAAATCACAAAGGATTTGAACTGGCTCATATTACAAGCAATAAGACCGAAGGGAAAACAATTGCAGAGGTATTTCCCAATCTCAATATTCAATCCAGCCTGAAGTTTAAAAAACACGAGGATGAAATTCCAAAGGACTGTCTGGTTGTTCTGGCTGTTCCAAACGAAGTGTCTTTGGAGATGACTCCAAAACTCCTGGACAAAGGCCACAGAGTCATTGATCTTTCGGGAGCATACAGACTGCATAACAAATCCGAATTTGAGAAATACTATAATCTGAAGCACGAGTCATTTGCTCTGATGGAAAAAGCAGTTTTCGGGATTCCGGAAATGTTCCGTGAAAAAATTAAAAAAGCTGAGCTTGTATCCAATCCAGGCTGTTATGCCACTTCAGTGATTATCCCTCTTTTTATGCTCGGTGATCTCAGAAAAAAAATCGCAGTTTCCCCTGTTGTCAGTTCCTGTTCCGGCGTAAGCGGTGCAGGCGGAAGAACAGAGGATATAGGATTTACATTTACAAATACATATGAAAACTTCAGAGCATATAAAATTTTAAGTCATCAGCATGTACCGGAAATGCAGGAGTATTCTGCCGCAGGACTTGAACATTTTCCGAAGATCATATTCACCCCTCACCTTCTTCCTGTATACAGAGGAATACTCTCCACTTTTGTGATTCAATTTACGGAAAATGTCAGCGAGAAAGAAGTCTCAGAAAAGTTCTCTGCATTCCAAAATGAAAAATTCATTAGAATATATCCCAAACCGGAAGAAATTGAACTGAAAAATGTTCAGAATTCCAATTTCCTCGATATCAGCTTCAGAACAGAAGAAAAAACCCTGGTTATCGTTTCAGTTCTCGACAACCTTCTGAAGGGAGCTGCTGGTCAGGCTCTGCAGAATATGAATCTGATGGCCGGATTTAATGAAGCAGAGGGTCTTCTTCATTGAAGGAGTGGAAAACTACACTTTTCTGCGGCTCCTTTGAAGGAGAAACAGATATGTTCAGCAAAATAGACGGGCTGAAAGTGTACAATACGGGGATAGGTCTTCATGATTCACTGTATTCTCTTCAAAGATATCTGATGAAAAATCAGGATATTAAGACGGTACTCTTTTTCGGATCTGCAGGGGCATATCCCCATTCTGAACTGAAAGTCGGCAATATAGTGTATTCCTATAAATTTCTATCTAAGGAAATCGCTGAAATTAAAAATATGTGCAAGGTTCCTGAAATCATGACAAGACATATCCTGACTCAGGTTGACCCGAAAGTTGCAGATATGACTGCAAAACTGGGATTCAAGGAAGTCATATCAAATTCAATGAATTACGTCACGCTGGTGAACTTAAGTTCAGAAGAACTCGTAAACAGTCTCTATGATGTAGGCGCGGAGAATATGGAAGCATTCTCTCTGGCTTATGCAGCAAGCAGAGTTTCCGTCAATTTTACTGCATTCTATTATATAACAAACATAGTCGGGGAAAACGGATCAAAAGATTGGGCAATTCACTGGAGAGAAGGTTCCAATATTCTTCAGAGAAAAATCATCAATTACATAAAAGGCAAGTGAAAATTAAAAAATGATTCTTTATATCACAAAATATTTCACTGGCAAATCCGATTCTCTTCTGCCGGACAGAAACATCCGACAATGTCTCACTTTTCTGGCACATTTATCTATATACTTTTTCCTGTCATTTATCATTACGAACTGTTTTCTGTGGACGAAAACAAGGGAAATTCCGGTAAAACCGAATCCGATTCAGGAGAAATCGTCTTCCAGACTGAAAGTTTACTGGATCGGTCATGCCACAACGCTCATTCGAATCGAAGACAGATGGATTCTGACAGATCCGAACTGGAGCCTGCGCATTCTCACTCTGGGAAGACATACCGAACCGGGTATTCAGATTCAGGATCTGCCCCGCATTCATTCCGTCATCGTCTCTCATGCTCATCTGGATCATCTGGACTCGGACACTTTGAAAAAACTGCAGAAGGATGCTCACCTGATTCTGCCCAAGGGAGTTTCAAAAGATTTTTCTGATTACGGATTTGCAAAAACAAGTTATGTTCACTGGGGAGATACTGTCGAAGAATCCGGAATGAAAATTCATTCTGTTCGGGCACAGCATTTCGGAGGCAGATGGCTGATTGACAACTTCTGGGACGGCGACCCTTACACAAGTTATATAATCGAATATAAAGGCATTACTGTGTATTTCGCAGGCGACACAGGTTACAGCCAGGCAATGTTTCAGGAAATCGGGAACAGATTTAAAATTGATCTCGCACTGATCCCTGTCGGTCCATTTCGTTTTTCCGGAACATCCGGGCTGGGCAACTCAGTACATGTGAACCCAAACGGCGCCCTCAGAATGTTTGAAGATCTGAAGGCGAAGTGGATGATCCCGATGCATTTTGGCACATTCTACTCTCCTCCCGAACCGGAATTTGAAGTCATTAAAAATGCAATCTACAGCAGTCCCAAAAAAGATTCCATATTCATACTCAGTCAGGGTGAGAGCATGGATTTTTTTGAAACAGAAAGGAAAGGAAAGAAATGAAAAACGGGAGACCGGATCAGCTGGAAATTTTGGAAAAGGAAAATGAACTTCTTAGAGAGAAGGAAATGGCTCAGAAAGATCTTCTTTCATTCATTTCTCATACTTTCCGAAATGCGCTTTCTAACGGGCAGGAAACTGTGCGTCAGACTCTTTCACTTGCAGAGAAGGCAATAGAAAACGAATACTCTGAAAAACTTTCCTATAAGGCAATCAATAATATTGCAGGACTTTATTCCACATTTTCCATGATAGACAGCCTGCTAGATACATTCAGAATGTACGGTCTTCACGATGAAGAGTTTATGGAAGAGTGGTCAAAGAACTTTGACGGAGAGACAGATGTCAATTATCTTTTTGCCTATGCTCTCCGTCAGAACTCTGCCAGGCTTCTTTTTTCAGACGAGTTCAGGGAAGAAAGATACAGACTCTTCAATACGGAGGACACGGAAATCATCCGTACAAAAAGAAAGAAATTTCTGCTGGAAGTTCTCTCGCTTGATCTGAAGAAAGAAAATGCAAAGATCATACTGAATTGGTTTTCTGAAAATGCTCCATTTGTTGAATTAAAAATTCATGATAATGTCACAAGTTTCAATACAAGAAAATTTCATTACAATCTGATTTTTTCCATTATTACGGAAACAATGTTCAATGCATTCAAATATTCGGACGGAACAGTGCCGGTAAAAATTTCATGGAAAAGGGAGAGAAATAAAATAGAGTATTCCTGCAGAAACCAGTTTTCTGCCGAAAGCATACGTTATTCAGACACGAAAAGCGGCCTGCGCTTCATTGAGTATCTGGTAAGAATTCTGAAAAATGTAAAATTTGTCCGGACAAGAAAAAACAGCGTCTCCACTGCAGGCCTTTCGATTGAACTTCTTCCTTCTCAGAGCGGAGGCATCGAATGAAACTTCTATGGGTAGAAGATCAGCCAAATGAGGATCTTGCGGGAAGTCTTTTCAGAGAACTTCTGCAGAAAAGCTTCGATGAAGAATTTGATCCAGACAATGACATCAGGGATGAACTTCCCGGATTTTTTATTTCTCCTGAGTATGGAATATCTGTGTGTCTGAGTTTTCACAGTTTTGTAAATCTCTTCTTCAGATTCAGATTCGATTTTGATATCTTCATTATAGACATCAATCTCAGTGCAAAGGAGCCGGTGAATTCCGACCTTCCGGAAGGAACCCCAGACAGACCTGCATTTCTGAAAAAGGCAGGATTTTACATCTGGAATCTTCTCGTCAGAAACGGCGTCCCGGAAGACAGCATTGCTTTTATGACAGGAAATACAGACAGCATTCAGGAAT
>JBPOJG010000063.1:0-9313 GCA_052033835.1 Spirochaetota bacterium | reverse complement strand
TCTGATAGCTCGGCAATGGACAGGGGAAGAGGCCGATCTGGGACTGATCATTCATGAGGAGAGATTTACCTACAAGGAAAAAGGACTGGAAATTGTGCAGGATCTGGGAGATTTCTGGGAGAAACTTTCTGGACTTCCTATCCCGCTTGGAGCAATTGCTGTCAGAAGAGAGATGGATAAATCTCTTCAGAAAGAAATAGACAGGACACTTCAGAGAAGTCTTGAGCTTGCCTGGGCAAATCCCGAAAAAGCGCAGAAATACATTCTGGAAAACTCACAGGAAAAAAATCCGGAGGTTGTGCAGTCGCATATTAATCTCTATGTGAACTCGTTCACTGAAGATCTGGGAACTGAGGGGAAAAAAGCAGTTTTGGAACTGCAGAAACGTGCATTTCAGGCAGGAATTCTGACATCCGAAAGAAAAGACCTTTTTCTCCATTGAATGGATGTTGATAAATTATTTTTGCTTTTTAAAAAAAGTACGTTACTTCAAAATGGTCAGGCTCAATGTCCAATTCACCGCCCAAAAAATTAAAGAATCAGATGAGGAATTTATGAGTTTTAAAAAGAATACAATGATCTTCTTTTTTTCAGTTATGATGCTGCTGGACAACTGCTGTTTTATCTCCAAAAATAAAGTGGAAAGTCAATTTCATTCTTTTCAAATCAATACAACGGTAGATTCAGAAATAGCTAAATACTATTTAGAAAATTATTTACAAAATAACAAGACCGATCCAAAATTTGATAAAACAATTGAGGAAATAAATTCTGAATATACGAATGAATCACCATCAAGACACGATTTATCGACAATTGCAGAAAAAACATCAGTTGATTTCAGTGCTGCGTTTTTTGCTCACAGACTTTTAAACTATAGGAACAATGAAAATCTTCAAAAAGAATTTTTGAATAATCTGGAGTCTGTCAAAAAAGGAAAAATAAATTATAAAAAAGATGATTTCGTAATACTGATGGTCCCCGGATTTGATTATGCTGAAAATGGCAAGGTAACAGGGGCCGACTTTGCAAAACCCAGAGCATTGATTGCGGATACCGGTCTCAATGTTCTACTTGTGGAGATAGACCCCGTCGGCAGCGTTGAGGAAAACGCCGAATATTTAACCAAAACAATTCGCAATTTTTCGAATAAGAAAATTCTGATTGCCGGTGCAAGTTCAGCAGGTCCAGCCATTCATCTTGCCTTAGGAAAATATTTAAACAAAGAAGAAACGAAAAGAATAAAAGCCTGGCTAAATTTGGGCGGAATCCTGCAGGGCGTTCCTGTCTTGGATCAGTTCTCGAAAGGCTTCAAGGGATTTTTGTTTGATTCAATTGTCTGGTTAAAAAATTGGAGAATAAAAAGTTTTGAAAGTATGCAGACTGAAATCAGCCGAAAAAGATTCAATGAAAACAAGGTTCCTGAGCACATACTCATTCTGAATTATATCGGGATGTCATTATCCGGCAACATTTCAAAGTTTGCTTCTGATAAATACTGCTTAATGCGGAATGATGGACCAAACGATGGGCTGTCATTACTGCCCGATCTTGTAGCTCCAAACAGTCATTCTATTTTGGCCCCCAAAAGTGATCACTTTTTTGCCGAAGATCCGGAAATTGACTTAAAAACCTTGGCACTGCTGAAAACAATTTTAGAGAGAGTAGAGAGGCATAATTTATGAAATACAGAGATTCAGGAATGCCGGAAGAGGAAATGTGGTCAACTTTTTTTGATCCATCTGAAATATTAAATGCAATGGAAGTGAATAATTCAATTGGCACAATTCTGGACATAGGCTGCGGGTATGGCACTTTTTTAATTCCTGAATCAAAGATTGTTTCAGGAAAAGTCATTGGAATTGATATTGATGAACAAATGATTCTTTCCTGTAAAATAAAGGGAATCTCTGTTGAAAATGTCAAATTGATCTGCGGTGATGTTTCTAATCCTGATACTTTCAGTGAAATTCAAAATATTATTCCCAGTTTCGACTATATAACTCTGTTTAATATTCTTCATTGTGAAGAACCGTCAAAGCTGCTGAATTCTGTCTATAGTCTTTTAAATCCTGGCGGGAAAATCGGTGTTATTCATTGGAAATATGAAAAAACGCCCAGAGGTCCCGCAATGAATATTCGACCCAAGCCCGATCAAATTTTAGAATGGTCGAATGGGGTCGGTTTTAAAATGAAAAAAATGGTAGACCTTCCGCCATATCACTTTGGAATTATTTTTACTAAATAGGGGAAACGAATGAAATTCGGTATTATTTTAGAAACAAAAGATTACGAAAAAGCCTGGAATGCGTTTCGTTTTGCTGTTACTTCAAAAAAAAATGGAAACGAAGTAAAAGTATTTTTGATGGGTGAAGCAGTAGAATGTCAAGGGTTAACTCACGAAAAATTTAATGTAGATGAGCAACTGCAAAAATTTGTAGATGAAGGCGGAGAAGTTTTAGCTTGCGGTACATGTTTAAAATCCCGGAATAAAGAAGGAACGGAAATTTGCCCTCTGTCAACTATGAATGATTGCGTTAAAATGGTTGAATGGGCTGATAAAGTGATTACTTTTTAACTAAATTCTTGCACTATGCCTCTTCCGCCTTCATATGTCTACTAATTTTCATTAGTGGACATATAAAACAAGGTATAAGGTGAGTCAAATTTTTACCGATCCCTTTTGCTATCTCATCTTTACGCAGATTTTCATCCGACACGACAGTCTCGGACGGATAAAATAAGCATTGAGAGAAACGAAGAGAATTATCCAGTAAACCAGTAAAAAAATCAGTTCTCCGCGAACCCCGCGTCTCCGCGTGATGCTCATTTTTATATGCTTTTATACAAAGTCTCGAGGCTGTCGGATAAACAGCTTTCCGAGATAAAAGTCCTTTTTCTGATTGACCAAATGCCGATTGCACTGAACATTACTCTATGTTTTTTACAGGCGTGTTATGCGGCTCAGGCTGATTTTTTTAATTCTATTGAGCTTCAGTCTGTTCCACTGTAAATCTGAGTTCAGTTCCACAATGTCCCCTCAAGCCAAAAAAGGAATTCTGGATCTCAGGCATTGGAATTTTCAAAAAGACGGAAATGTATCTCTTGACGGGGAATGGATTTTTTCCTTCGAAAAAAAAACACCGATTTACATTCCGGTTCCTTCGCAGTGGCAGGATCAGGGTTTTCCTGTGTATGGAACTGCAGACTACAGACTGAAAATTCTTCTCCCGGAACAGAGTAAGGGTGAGATGCTCGCCATTCTGCTTCCCGATATCTCGATGGCCTATGATCTTTATACTGACGGGAATCTTACTTTATCCACAGGCAAAACTGGAAATTCTAAGGAGGAATATTCTCCTTTTTTAAGACACAGATTGTCAGCTCTCAAAACCTCTTCAAATGAAATGGAGCTGCTGATTCGAGTTTCCAATTTTCACAGCACAAAGTCCGGCATATTAGGGAAGATCAAATTAGGTTCGTCGAATACTCTTCGTACTCAGACTGAACGAAGCAAGTCACTGGACTATATTGTTTTCGGATGCCTTCTGATTATGGGTGTCCATAATATCAGTATTTATATGTTTAGAAAAAAGGACAAGGTTCCCCTGTTTTTCGGTCTATTCTGCATTCTGATTGCACTGCGGACTGTATCGGTCAATGAGTGCTGCATTCTGGACTATCTGCCGGATCTACCCTTTACCTTGGTTTACAAACTGGAATATGCGCCTTTTTATATGGGAGTTCCTCTGTTTGCAATGTTTCTGTATTCCCTTTTTCCGAGAGAATTTACCGGTAGGGCACTTAGGATTTTCAAATATACCGGCATTCCGCTTACTCTGGCGGCTGCCTCCTCCCCTATCGAAATGTATATCCGGCTTCTGCCGATTTTTGAGCTTACTGCATTTCTGTTTGCTGTCTATTCTTCGGTTACAGTATTTCTTGCAGTCATTCACAGAAGACCGGGTGCAAAACTTTTCTGTGCGGGAGGATTTCCGTTTTTCTGGACGATCATCAATGACCTTCTTCTGAATATGCAGTTTATTTATACTTTTTATATGGGCAGTTACGGTTTTCTGATTTTTATTTATTTCCACTCCGTCGCACTTTCCAGGAGGTTTTCGAGAAATATCACTTTTGCAGAAATGCAGAGCGAGGAGCTTCAGGGAAAAACAGAAGCACTTGAGGAAATCAATTCAGAACTTTATGAACTGAAGGGCAGTCTGGAAAAAAAGGTGCAGGAAAGGACTGTTGAACTGGAGAAAGCGAGACAGATTACCGAAGAGGCAAATCAGGAACTTCAGGACCTGAATAAATTCACTAAACTCATCAATTCGGCAAAGAACCTGGACTATATTCTGAACCAGATTTACGATTATATCAGGAAAAATATGGAACTGGGAATATTCTGGCTTGTACTTTTCGATGATACAAAAAAGGAACTTTATAATTACAAATGGATACTCCCTGAAGACAACGGATGGGATGAGGATCAGAAAGCATTTCTGACCGATTTCAGAATTCCTCTGACTCCGAACATAGGGACACTGTATCAGACATTTGTTTCCAAGGAAATATTTTATCTGCCGGATATTTACAGATCTGTTTCCGGAAGTAAAAATCATTTCATCAATGAGTTCAACGGGAAAGCTTATTTTTCCAAAAGACTTGATCTGAAGATTCTCACTGTGGGAAAATTTGAATCCTTTGTGCAGATTCCTCTGATTGTAAATGACCGTACAATCGGCATACTGAACCTGGCTCCGATTGACAGAAAGGCTTCTCTGGAAAAAAGGGAACTTTTCAGTCTGATTCAGTTCGGAGAGCAGATTGCAGGTGTAATTCAGAATATGCATCTTCTCGAAGAAACCGAAAAGGCCAGACAGGAGTCCGCTCTTCAGAAACAGCTTGCAGAAAAAACAAAGGAAGAACTGGAAGTTCTGAACAGTTTCAACAGGATGATCAATGAACTGTCCGATCTGGATCATATATTCACTGAGATCTCAAAATATATATATGAAAGATATAATATTGAAGACGTATGGCTTCTTCTTGCGGACGAAAAGAAGAAGGAACTTTTCCCTCTGAGAAGTTTTGAAAAGGCAAAACTCTCCGAAGCCAAGATGAATTTCAAGAATGAATTCCGGATTCCTTTGAATGAAGACGGCGGGTTGAACTATATTCTGTATAAAAGGCAGAAACCTCTTTATGTACAGAAGATAAAAAAAATCCCCCACCCTACTGACAGACTGATTATTGAAAATCTGGAAGTGAAATCCTTTCTGAATGTCCCGATGCTGATTCAGGGAAATACTGTCGGGATTGTATATTTCAGCAATTCAACAAAAGAATTTCATCTTTCCAAAAAAGAGATAGCAAGCATCAACGGGTTCTGTCAGCAGATTGCCGGAGTAATTCACAATTCTCATCTTCTGAAAGAAACAGAGGATGCCAAAAAAGAAGCAGAGAAGGAAAGAGAAAAATCGGACAGGCTTCTTCTTAACATTCTTCCGATTCAGGTTGCAGGAGAACTGAAAGAGAAAGGAAGTGCAGATCCTGTATTCTATCAATCAGTGACTGTAATGTTCACTGATTTTAAAGGGTTTACAGTAATTGCAGAGAAGATGTCCCCTACTGAACTTATCAAGGAACTCGACGGATGTTTCAGTCAGTTTGATAAAATTACAGAACGGTACAAACTCGAAAAACTGAAGACAATCGGCGACAGTTATATGTGTGCCGGAGGTGTGCCTGCAGTCAATTCCACTCATGCAGCTGATTCAGTCCTTGCAGCCCTTGAGATACAGAATTTATGAATATGATGAAAGCATTGAAAGAGGAGAAAGGATTTCCTTACTGGGAGCTTCGTCTTGGAATTCACAGCGGTCCTCTTGTTGCCGGAGTCATCGGTGAAAAGAAATTTGCATATGATGTCTGGGGCGATACTGTGAACACAGCAAGCAGGATGGAATCGAGCGGAACTCCAGGCAGGATCAATATCAGCGGTGAAACATACAGTCTAGTGAAAGATCTGTTTCACTGTTCCTATCGAGGACGTGTCAATGCAAAAAACAAGGGTGAGGTCGAGATGTATTATGTGAATGGAATCATTCGGGATCTTTCCAAAAACGGTGACGGAAAAACCCCGAATGAAAAATTCTGGGAGAGATACTCTATGACTGCTTCTTCCTGAAAAGACTCATTGTTTTTGTGACAGCCCACCATATGAAAAGAGGCACTGTCAGATTCAGAAGAAATGCTGACCACCATCCGATAAAAGCTCCCTTCATATCGTGGGGATCAAAACTGTGCATCATATGGATCAGAATCGGATGAATTAAAAACACTCCAAGACTGTTTTTTCCTATATAAGCGAATGTATTGAAGATGGATTTCGGCAGAATTGATTCCTTTTCTTCCAGATAAAATCCAAGTCGGTAAAGCATCAGCGAACCGATCATAGGATAAAACAGAAGATGATTGCTGATTTCGTGTTCCCATCTGAAAGTCTGGTATATTATATATCCTGCATACAGAATAAGAAAGAAAAGAGGAAATACGCGGGATGCCTGACTTCTGAAAACTGCCTGAATTCTTTTTTTGTCAGTGAGAGTTTTTTTTGCAAGAAGCCCAAGACAGAAAAAGAAGATAAAATTTGTAATGCTGATATTCTCAAACTTCATCAGAAGATCTGTCTTTTTGGACAGAAAATGGTTGGAAAAGAAATTCACAAAAAGTGATCCTGCGAGCAGCACTGCAGTTGTTCTCGGATTGGAGAGGCTCATTCTTTGAAGCACCAGAGCAAACAGAATGTAAAAGCCGAAAAGAAGAGGTACAAAATAATAAGGCTGAAAAACTTTTCCCCAGAATAGTCTGACACCCAGATCCAGAATCCATCCGTCGACTTTAGGATACTTCAGTAAATAACCCGCCGCACTTAGAATAAAATACGGGATAAGAATTCCTGTAATCTTGGAAGACCAGTAATTTTTGCCGTTGTCTTTCCAGTTGATGAACATTCCCGCAGATATGATGAAAGCGGGTACTGAAAATCGACTCAAGTTTGCCAGAACCCTTGTCCAGACAGATCCGTCATGAGGATGAAAATAATGAAAATAGGAATCCACATGAATGATGACGATCCCTGTCATTGCAAGGCCTTTTACAAAATCGACAGAGTAGCTTCTTTCCTTGCTGTCTGAATGTTTTGAATAGGAAAAATCCAGCAGTTTGCGGACGAAGGGAAAAATGACTGCAAGAAATGCAAGTCCTACTAGTTCTAGATGATAATTAAACTGCCATTCAGAAGGAGCCATAGACTGCCAAATGTAACTGATAAGGATTTTAGCTCAACAAGAATTTCCAATGCCGATTCCGAATTTGAATCCGTCGGAGACTTGGCTTTTTTTTGATGATAAAATTTATCCTGTCATTGACCGGATAAATGAACTGCAGCAAGGTGTTTTAAGAAAACTTATGAAAGACTATTTCAGGAATAAAGGATCAGAAATTGATATGTCCAGTCTGATGGACATTGTATTCATACTTCTCATTTTCGTAATGCTCAGCATCAGCTTTCAGAAGAAGATTGTGACAATTGATTTGGATCTGCCGAAATCAGAAAATCAGGATGCAGGAAACTCGAAACCGAAAAAGGAAATCATTGTTCTGAAAACAGGAGAGATTCTTTATACAGGCAGAAAAACTGATCTGCAGAATCTGGAAGCGGAACTTAAAAAAAATCCAAAGACGGAAGAATACATTCTGCTTACGGAAAAGCAGGCAGAATTTGAAAAGTTCCTGAAAGTGCTTGAGACATTGAAAAAATCAGGATCAGACAAGATTGATCTTGGACTGAAAAAATGAATCTTCTGGAAAATTACAGAAAGGAAAGAAAGTTCTTTGGACTGATCTCAGGATTTTTGGGATACGGTGCCACAGCTCTGCTCATTGTTTATGTTCTGATTCTGATATTTATGAAGAACATTCCTCTGAAGTACAGTGCCATCCCCTACTATATTATCTACTGCAGACTGTCTGCAATGGTTATGGCAAAATATTATGAGATTCCCGAAATTGTTCTGATGCTGAATGCAGAAAAACAGAATGCAGAAACTTTTCAATGTATTTCAGAAAACGGAGAGGAGATACTGCACCCAATGTTCAAAAGAATGTTCGGGATCGGATATGACAGATCATACCTCAATCTTGACGCAGATACCATTCTGAAACTTACAGATTTAGAGAACAGAGCTGACTGGAAAAAAATCGGGAAATTCTATTTCTTTTTTTTCTTGGCAGTGACGGCAATCTTTCTGTATATTATCTCAGAGTGAATCTCTCTGAATGAAAAAAACTTTTCTTATAATATCTCTGCTGATACTCTGCGGTTTCAATGTCTGCAGGAAAGAGCAGAATTCCGCAGAAGACGGAAAAACTCGTAAATTCCCTGCTCCAGTCATTAAAGAAGGAGGAAAGATTGTAGAATTCTCTGTCGGATCACCTCAAATCAGTCTATTTACAATATACAAGGCTTCCTTTCTTTCCTATGATCTGAAACTTGATGCACCTGCAACAGTCATCGGTAAAATGAAAAGATCAGGTTCAACGCCCATTGTTCTTTTTGCGTCTCCTGATCTCACTCAGTCCTACTCCTCGTTTCTGCAGAATCAGTCACTGATTCAGATTGCTCAGTCCAATTACAACAGAACTAAAGATCTTTACGATCATGGAGCTGCAACGGGAAAGGAACTGAACGATGCATCTGCAGAACTTTACAATAAGCAGTCTTCCATTGCGGAGGATGAGGCAAAACTCAGAAGAGACGGATTTGACCCAAAGCGAATGGCAAAGGCTCCGAACGGAACTGTCTGGCTGATTTCAGATCTGCCTGAGTCTGATCTGAACAGACTGATTGAGGGAATCAACTGCGATATTTTTTTCCCGAGTTTCCCCAAGGAAACTTTCAAGGGAAAAGTGGAGGCGATTGCGGAAGTCATCAACTCTGAAACAAGAAAGGCAAGAATCAGGATATATCTGCATGATGCTCAGGATAAACTTCGCCCCGGAATGTACGGGAAAGTAAGAGTGTCCATGCCGGAAAACGGACTGCTTATCCCCAAAGCTGCCCTTTTCAGTTCCAACGGAAAATATTATATTTTCATTAAGAAGAATGAAAATATATTTGAAAGACGTGAAGTGCAGATTTCGTCTGAACATGAGGGACTGATTGAAATTGCAGAAGGACTCGAGGAAAATGAAGAGACTGTGATTTCAAATGTATTTCTTCTCAAGGGACTTTCTTTCGGGATCT
>JBPOJG010000092.1:0-3376 GCA_052033835.1 Spirochaetota bacterium | reverse complement strand
ATCCATAACTGACCGCTTGAAGAGTTTCCGGATCGAGCTGACCTACGTTTACTAAATATGTCGTCGTATTGACTGCTCTGGCAGCAGCCAAATCCCAGTTATTGATATAATTTCTTTCTTCTTTTCCTTCATTTGTTCCAGGAAGGACTGCATCGTGGTCACTGTGACCTTCGACTCTTACATATCTGTCCATTTCCTTAATGAAAGGTGCTGCTTTTTTCAATACATCCTTGATCGGCGGCAGTAGAATTGCGGAAGCAGGATTGAAGTAATCTGCTCCCATCAGAGAGATCACAAGTCCTCTTTCGTCCTCAGATACTCTCACTTTTCCCTGCTGCATTTCCGATTTGAAAACCTGATGGGCGGCTTTGATTGCTTTTGAGCTCGCACGTCCCCTTGTCTGGGAAGGAAGACTTTCTACATTCATTCCCATCTGTTCGAGACTTCCCTTGGAGAGAGTCTGTCCCCCGTCAAAAAAACCTGTGGAGGATTTAAATACAGAGAGAATGATCTGCATCTCTCTCTGGTTTGTCTTTCCTGTAGTGTACAACATGACAAAAAAGCAGAGGAGAAGTGTCACCATATCCCCATATGTAAGCATGTACTCGGGTACTTTCTGAATACATTCCGGACATTTCTGCTTTGCCATAGTTTAGTCCTTGTCCTCTGCAAGTGAGGCTCTTTCTGAAGGAGACAGGAAGCTCGAGAGTTTTTCCTTCACAATTCTAGGGTTGTCTCCGGACTGAATGGAAAGAGTTCCTTCAATCATAATCTGCTTCATTGCAAGTTCGTCTTCACTTTTACGGATGAGTTTTTTCACGAAAGGAATCGCAATCAGGTTCGCCACAAAAGATCCGTACAGAGTCGTAATCAGGGCGGCCGCCATACCCACACCGATCGCTGTTGTATCTCCCGAACCCAGGTTCTGGAGCATCGCAATGAGTCCGATCAGTGTCCCGAGCATCCCGAAACCGGGAGCCAGACTTCCGAGTGTATCCCACCAGTTTCTGCCGTTTGCGTGACGTCCTGCAATGTTTCCCATTTCGGTTTCCATAATGTTTCTCACGAGTTCAGGGTCAGTTCCGTCCACTACGAGCTGAATTCCTTTTTTGAGAAACTGGTCGGAAAGTTCGCTCACATCATCTTCGAGAGCGAGAAGACCTTCCCTTCTGGCCTTTTCTGAAAAAGAAACCAGAGTATTGATGAGTCCTGTAGTATTAAATTCTGTGACAAAAAAGATTTTTCTAGTCACTTTTCCTATATTCAGAGTTCCTTCCCAAGGAGCAGAAATGACCGTTCCTGCAATCCCCCCTCCGATTGTAATGAGAACAGAAGGGATATCAATAATGGACAATGGATTCAAACCTGCTACAATGATCCCTAAAGTCAAAACGAAGAGACCTACAGCAAGGCCTATAAATGTTGCTATATCAAATGAACGCATTATTGCTTTTCCCCCTCAGAGCGAAACCCTGCAAATGCTGACTGAAATATTGCACGGTGATAGTTAATCACACTGTTCACTACTTCATCGAGAGGTTCGCTGACAATAAACTTTTTCTCATTTATAAGTGTAATCACAGTATCAGGTGTAGACTCAATCGTCTCTATCTGGCTTGCGTTTATAACCAGTTCCGTTTTATTCAATCTATGCACAGTTATCAAAATTATTCCCGAAAACTAAAAAAAGGCTCTCTTATACATTTTCGACAAGCGACTTCATTTGATTTATGAATTTTTCTTCAGTAAACCTAGATATGCTGTTTTGGAAATCCTTTTTTGCAAATTCTGTCCTTTCCAGCCTGTCAAGACCCGAATTCAGAGAGTCGACGGTCTGATCATTAAATAAAATACCTGTCTTTCCGTCCACAACTGTTTCAAGAGCTCCCCCCTGTCCAAATGCCAGAACGGGAGTACAATATCCCTGCACTTCCACCGGAGCAATTCCAAAATCCTCGAGTCCCGGAAAAATGAATGCTTTCGCCTTTTTCATATGGGAAACCACCTGTTCCGTAGGAAGATGGGAAAGAAATTCTACATTTTTAGGAGCATTTTTCTTCAGTTTTTTCTCATCCTGACCGCTTCCAATGATCAGAAGCCTTTTGCCGTTCTTTCGGAATGCTTCGAGTGCCAGATCTATTCTTTTGTAAGGTGCAAATGCAGATACCACCAGATAATAATCGTCCTTAGGTGTTTCTGTGACAGTAAAACCCTCCGGAAGACAAGGTGGATAGACCACCTCAGATTTTCTCCTGTAGTATTTCTCGATTCTTTTGGCAATGAACTTTGAATTGCAGGTGAACTGATCTACTCTCGCAGATGAGCTGACATCCCAAAGTCTGAGATAATTGGAAATGAGCTGAAGAAGAAAAAATTTGAGTCCTCTGTCCCTCGGAAAATAGTCATAGTACAAATCCCAGACGTATCTCATAGGGGAATGCACATAGGTGATATGTTTTGCATTTGGAGGAGGAATGATCCCCTTGGCCACACAGTGAGACGAGGAAATGATCAGGTCAAAACCGCGAAGATCAAATGTCTCGATTGCAGTCGGAAACAGAGGCAGATACGACCTGTATTTGGAAGCCTTGAATGGAAGTCTGTCTGTGAACGCTGTATGGATTTTCCGGTTTTCAATCCGTTCGTTCAGTTTTCCCTGATTGTAAATCAGAGTAAAAAGTTCCGCATCAGGATACATTTTCAGAAGAGAGTCCAGGACAACCTCTCCCCCTCTCATTCCAGTCAGCCAGTCATGAATAATTGCCACTTTCATAAAAACAGTTCTGCCTGCCATTAAGTATGAAGCTGAAATTTGTTAAACAAGAAAAGAAATGATTCAGGGGGATTGGGTTTGGGGAACGCTTTTGGTTTCCTTGACTGCGTTTGGTTCGGCTACGCTCACCAACCGCCCAATGTCATTAAGATAAGAATTTTTCACCACGGATGAACACCGATAAACACGGATGGATTTTGAATAATCCATAATCTTTTATCCGTGTACATCTTTGTGTATCCGTGGTAATCCTTGAAAGGCTTCCTTAACTGAATGACATTGACCAACCGCCGGCTACGCAATTTCGGAAGCTGCTCACTTACCTTGAGTAAGCGAACGTTCCCCAAGCGGCTTGTACCGAGAGGAGAGGATCGTTCCCTGAGCGGAGCCGAAGGGAACAGGCGGAGCAGTAATTGAGTCATTTTTAAAAAGCAGGAAGGAGAATACAATGAACATCGTTTTGCTTTTTTTACTGATATGCTTTTCAATTAAATGTTGCATTCAGATTCCTGAATATTTTTATAAACTATAAACTATAAACTATAAACTATAAACTATAAACTATAAACTATAAACTATAAACTATAAACTATAAACTATAAA
>JBPOJG010000128.1:0-5112 GCA_052033835.1 Spirochaetota bacterium | reverse complement strand
GAAATAAATTATTGAAATTAATCATCTCCATAATCAGGAACAGGAGACCCTATATTGCAAATTTTTCTTCTGTTAATCCAATTTTTCTAAAAAAAAGTTGACAGAAAAAGGGTCATAGAGTTCGAAGTGGCGCGGGGGTCGTCGCGGAGCACTGATTCCGCTTCGCTATTGATCCAATGCATTTTATTTATTTTGAGATCTGCATTAAAACTGAGTTTTTAAACACTCCTGCAATAACAACCTTTACTTGCTTTTTTTAAAAGCTAAATATGTATAGTTCTGTCGGGGGAAAATATGGATCTGAAAGAAGAAGAGATATTGAAGGATAAGATATTCACGCACTGGTATTATGTATCCAAATGGAATGCCTTGAAAAATTTTATCAGAATCTCTGATTATAAAGAGACACTGGACATCGGTGCCGGATCAGGCATATTTACAAAATTCCTTCAGGAATCCCCTAATTTGGAAAAATCTGTCTGTCTTGACATTGGTTACAGCTCTGATTTTGAAGAAAAATATAATGGCAAATCCATTCAGTTCAAACGATCCATAGAAAAAAGTAATGCAGATCTGATTATGATGATGGATGTTCTTGAGCATATCCCTGATGATGTGGAGTTTCTGAAACAGTATATTTCTAAATTAAAAACAGGTTCTCATATACTGATATCAGTTCCTGCATTTCAGTTTCTATTTTCTGGACATGACTATTTTCTCGAACATTACAGAAGATACAGCTCAAAAACACTGACGGACACAGTAGAAAAAAGCGGACTGACTGTAATAAAATACAGTTATTTTTTCGGATTTCTTTTTCCGCTGATTGCGATGATCAGACTTTTCAGCAGACTGAAGCTGAAGATATCAGGGAGAAAGGAAGAAGCAAAATCAGATTTAAAACTGGTTTCTCCATTCCTCAACAGTCTCCTGATACAAATTCACAGACTCGAGCTTCCTTTCTTTCGCTGGAACAGGGTCGCAGGACTGACTCTTTTCTGCCTTGCCAAAAAAGAAAACTGATCCCTACTGTTTTTCAAAGAACAGTTTTTCGACTACCGCATCACCTGCACCGTTTACGGAAACCTGAATCTTGCCCTTGCCCTCTCTCACTTTTTTATCTAATTCTTCTGCTTTTTCTTCCGGAATATTGTATCTTTCAATTCCCGCAGTGAATCTGCCTCTTTTGCATTCCCCTTTGATGAAAACTTTGCAGTCGGTTTTATCAGCTCCTGCAGGAATAAATGAACCTCCGGAAGCAGCGGAACAGTAGGCGTACTCGGCAGAAAGATCATAATCCGTACAAGGGTCAGGTGCATTATATACCACCCGATATATCAGATAATGACCGGTCAGAATGTTCACCGGATCATATCCTTCAATATCAAAAACAATCTTCTTCCCTTCTCTCACAATATTCCACTTATACGCTGTAAACAGAATAAGTGAAATCAGAGGGAATACGGCGGCAAAAACAAGAAAACGAAATGATCTCATAAAAATTTCTCCATCATCTGCTGAATCTGTTCTCTTTTCTTCAGATACAGCCAGGAAAGTCCAATAATCAGAACTCCGGAAACAATCAGCCCAAGAGCAGTAAATGCAAGCGTTTTTATTATCTGAAAATATATTATAAGAAATCTTATTCCAACGCCGGCAAGAAAGAAATCAAATAGTCTTTTCTGTCCCTTCTGAAGGAAAAGAACTGAAAAAGAAAACCAGACTGCAAGAAAAAGAACTGCATCGACAGTCTCAGAAGAGATTCCGGCCTCTTTTACCCAGACAAAAACATAAAACAGAATTCCTGCAATGCAGGCAGAATAAAATGCTTTCTTGTTTTCAGTGTATTCAAATTTTCCGAATCCGACTGCAGTCAATGCTCCCCCGATAATTCCGATCATTGCAAATGTTCCGCCGGAAGCCTTCTCTCCGTCAAAAACAGAGAGAATACAGGTGGAAAAAATAACTGTCGCAACTGCCCAGAATCGGTGACCTGCCGCCAGATGAGAATACTTTTCTCCAAAAAAATGAAACAGTGACCCTGCTCCGTAAAAATACACAGGGAAACAGGACAGAAGGAGAATTGTCGGTTCCTTAAAATTTCCGCCAAACTTATGATCGTACACATAACCGGAAACTGCAGTAATGACACCGACAATCCAGAGATTCACTGAAGTATGGGCTTCTGCATAAATCACAAGCGGAAGAGTGAGTATGACCCAGAAACCGGCCGCCATATAAAACTCTCCCCCAGTATTGTAAATCTGTGAAATAAGACCGATCGACGCCAAAATCAAAATCAGAAGTGCAAGAATCAGCCATTGTTTCAAATTCTGACTGTCATTCTTTTCTGCCAGTATGACAGCAAACCCAGTACCGGCAAGAATCAGAAAATCAAAACTCAGTTTGATGAAATTCGGAATCGACTCCCAGTTGGATGCAATTAAAGCAATGATGCCGAGACAGAGAACAGATACTCCCAGAGTAATGATTGAATAAACGGCCAGATTTTTCCCCGGCTGTTTTTCTTCATAACTGAGAATCGCATCGGACTGTTCAGAAGAAATCAGGCCGGCACTTCGCCAATTTTCCAGTTTTTTTTCCAGACTTTTCAAGTTGCCAAACATTTTTATCCCGTCAGGTTTTAAGATGCGTTTAGTTTCCCTGCACTTCATTTTCAGTCAAGCTATAATTGTTCCGGCGATGCAGAATTGAATCTTGCATTTTTTTATTTATACCGATAATCAGAATATGGTCGGGAATGCAGATTATTTATCTCTGGGCGGAAATTTTACCTGCCCAAAATGCCAGAAAAAATCCAGGTTATCCAAACTTCCCGAAGAACCAGGTCTTTATAAAATCACATGTTTCTACTGCAAACATCAGATCCTGCACAAAATTGATGCACCTGAAGAAGAGCCGGTCCTGCAGACTGCAGCAGCTTCTCTGGCAAAGGAAGAAGAAACTCCGAATCCGACAGTGAACATTTTTCCAGTTCAGGAAGAAACAAAAGAAGCAGTCCGTCTAGATGAGGAAATCCTGATCGAAAACGAAGATTCCAATCCTGCATCAATTCTGAAAACAAAGGATGTGGAAAAACCTTTCTTCGAAGTAAAAAAAATTCAAGTCCCTATCCCCCCTCCAAAAGAGGCTCCTCCGGCAGGAGTGGAAGAAACAATCAGGATGCCCTCTCTCTGGGACGAATTTCTTTATTACATTCCTCCATTTCTGAAAAACAGATTCCTTATGCTCACTATGATGTTTCTTCTTTCTCTGAGTCTTCTCATCCTGCTCCCTCTTAAAGCCGGATATGATGAGGCCAAACTTGAACTTGACAGTCTGCTTAAGGAACTGGGCAAAAATAAGCCGTCTCGAATTCTGGACAGAGACGGAAACAAGGTATCGGAGATTTATCAGAAAAAAACAGGATCAATGAAACTCAGTGAATATCCTGAACTCTTGAGAAAAATCATACTGACTGTGGAAGACAGAAGTTTTTATAAACACAGTGGAATCGATTTCGCAGCGATCATCAGAGCAGGGTATAAAAATCTGATCCATATGCGTTATATTCAGGGTGCATCTACAATCACTCAGCAGCTGGCCAGAATTTTAATCAATGACAGAAGAAAAAGTTTTTTCAGAAAATTCAGAGAGGCAATGGTAGCAGCAGCACTTGAGTCAAGGCTCAGTAAAGATGAAATACTCGAAGCATATCTGAATCAGGTTTATCTTGGGCACGGTGCTTTCGGAATAGAAAATGCATCCAACTACTATTTCTCCAAGAAACCTTCAGAACTCGATCCGATGGAAATGATTCTGATTGCGTCTCTGACATCCGCTCCGAATAAGTATTCACCGTTCAAGTTTCCTTCTCATTCTCTTTCTCGAATCAAAACAATCACAAATACTCTTGCTGAGCAGAAAATTATCAGTGAAGACTACAGAGAAAAGATCGTCGGATTCTTCAACAGTCTGAAGCAGCCGGCTTCCTCTACTGTGTTCGGATCCAGATATGATATGGCTCCTTTTGTCACAGAACATGTCAGAGAAATTTTGAAAGCAGCTGAACCTAATATAAATATTTATGATGTAGGCGGATACACTGTCGAGACAACTCTGGAAAGCAATGCTCAGGAGCTTGTGCCTGCACTTGTAAAAGAACATCTGGAAAGTCTTCGGAAAAGAAAAATCGTTCAGCAGGTTAAGGTACGGGATCTGAATTCAAAAGCAGAAAAGAAGGTACTGGAACTGCAGGCTGCAGTCATCGGACTTGATCCGCAGACAGGCGGAGTTCTTTTTATGCACGGCGGAGGAGAAGAATTTCATTCGGGCAATCAGTTCAACAGAGCAATACAGATGAGACGTCAGACAGGAAGTGCCATTAAACCGATCATTTATTCAGCAGCTGTCGATCTTGGTCTGATTTACCCATCGATGATTATGCTCGATCAGCCGCTCGTCATCAGAGGCGGAAACGGAAAATCATTCTGGTCCCCGGACAATTTTGGTGATGTTTATGAAGGAGAAATTTCAGTCAGAGACGCCCTTGCAAAATCTAAAAATACAATTGCAGTACAGATCGGAGAAAGACTCGGTCTGGCAAATCTGGAAAAATATTTTGCAAAATATTTTTTTCCCGATGAAACGGAAAGAGGAAAAAGATACAGAAGTGATCTGACTGTATCACTTGGATCACTTGAAATATCACCTCTAGAAATGGCATCTGCATTTTCTGCATTTGCAAACGACGGGAATGTCAGAAGACCCTTTCTCATCCGTAAAATCACAGATTCAGACGGAAAAGAAATATTCAATTCTGAAAAAAATGATGAGTTCAATCTGAAAGTTCCTCCGGAAAGAAAGGTCATAGAAAGCGATACGGCAGATATTATGGTCAGTATGATGAGAGGAAGTGCAAATGCAAGCGGCGTCAGAAGTACGGGATACTCAGGCGAACTTGCAGGAAAAACCGGCACAACGAATGATCACGTAGACACTTGGTTTGCAGGATTCTAGCCGAGACTGTCAATGTCGTTCTGGATCGTTTACGACGATGCGACCTTCGTGATTGGAAGACAGGTAATGGTAGCAACATTTGCATATCCTCTC
>JBPOJG010000321.1:0-2449 GCA_052033835.1 Spirochaetota bacterium | reverse complement strand
CTGAGTCCTCCCCTGGTTTCGTAAAAGAAAAACCACCAGCCTCCAACCAAAATGAGAGCCAGCAGAAGTCCAAGGATAATAAGTGTGCCCATAAATTAAATAAATCCGTTAGTAAGATTATCGGTATAAAGGATTCTGAAAACCCCATTTTCTTTTCTTCCACGAAAAATCTCCATTTTTTTTAAAGAACTGACGATATGTTAACTTAGGGATATGGCTGACCAGTCACCCCTGCCTGTGAAAGGCACAAAAAAATACAGGGCTTGTTGAGAATGCAGAATATTGACTACTCCAAAAAAATAAAGAAAGAAGAAAGAAGGCTGACCCCTCTTCATCCAGTTCAGGAAACAGTTTCTCAGAAACTGAAATCTGCAAACAAACCTTCTGCACTGATGCAGCTGATACAGAACAGAACACAGTCCATTCCTCCCCTTTATCTTTTTGTAGGGGCGGCCCTGTTTTTTACTTCAGGACTCATCAGTGGTATGAGGATAGATCATCAGGAAAGCAGTTTTTCTGCAGGACAGCCGGAGATAAACAGTTTCAAAAATGTGAGCACCCCGGCACCCGAGAGCAGCACGAATCAGCCGGAAAAAGAATCTGCATCCGATACAGATTTTAATGCCGAAACTCAGGCACAGCCGCCAAAAGAGGAAGTAAAACCTGCTTCAAAAAATCAAAACGTGGCAGTGCCTAAAAATATACAGTTTCCGCCAAAAGAAAATCAGATGAATTATATTATTCAGCTCGGTTCTTTTAACAAGGAAGAAGCAGTGCATTACGCCGCATCTCTAATCAAGGAAAGACAGGAATTTCAAGGAAGAATTTTCAGAGGAACAAGTACCGGGAAGCTCTTCTTAGGTTATTTTTACGATGAAAATGAAGCTAAAAATGCACTGAAGAGGGTAAAAAAATTCCGGAACGGGATTTTTGCTGAAGCTTCCATCAAAAATATACAGTTCTGACTATGAATTCAGCGGCAATCAGTTTCGAAATAAAAAGATATGAAAGCGGAATTCAGCTGATGAAGGATTCCATAAAGGATGTTCAGCCGGAGCAGCTGACACTTCATCCCATACCGGATAAATGGAGTATTGCGGAATGCACCTTTCATATTGTAGATATGGAATCAGTGTTTGCAGACAGAATGAAAAGAATTATCGCTATGGACAATCCCGCCCTGATTTCGGCAGATGAAAATAAATATGCCTCAGAGCTGGCATATGATAAAAGAGACGTTAAGGAAGAGATTCTTCTCCTGAATCTCACTAGAAATCAGATGATCAGAATATTGAAATCAATTCCTGAATCCTCTTTTACAAGAATGGGTGTTCACAGTGAGGCCGGCAGTATAAATCTTTATCAGGTTTTAAAAAAAGCCAATTCTCATTTAGAGCATCATCTATGGCATATGAATGAGAAAAGAATGAATTACGGACTTTCACTGCTGCCAATACTGCCCAGTTCCGATTGAAAAAAAAATCTTCCGGAAAACCGGCTTCAAAAGATCAGAAAAAATCCACAGAAACACGAGAGCATCTTTATCAGACTGCAGTCACTCTGTTCAGAACCGAAGGGTTCGATGAAACAACAATGCGGAAGATTTCTGCTGAATCAGGCCTTTCTTTAGGACTCCTTTATTACCATTTTCAGTCCAAACAGGAAATAGTTTTGGAATTTTACAGAAGAATGCAGGAGGATTCTGAAAAAAAAAGCAGATCCTTCTTCTCTGAAACTAAAGATTTGAAAAAGAGAATTCTTTTCCTTGTCAAAGATAAACTTCAGCAGTTCAAACCATATAAAAACTTCCTGTTTGTACTTTCAAGAAGTGCAGGAGATCCTTTTGACCCCCTCTCCCCTTTCAGTCAAAGGACTGCTCAGACTAGAAATGAAGCCCTGAAAATCATTTCAGATGCTCTCACCGATTCCAATCTCAGAATTTCGGAAGATTTTAAGCGAGTTCTTGTATATTCCATCTGGATGTATCAGCTTGGGATCATCTATCTGAGTCTGAAATTGGAAAACGAAGAAAAGCTTGATTCGATTATTGAAACCTCAGCGGATCTGCTGATTAAACTGATAAAACTGTCTTCCTTTTCCGTTTTGAGAAAATTTAGACTATCCTTGACTCAACTGCTGGAAAGACTTCTGGAATAACAAAAACTATGTCACATAAAAAAAGATTGACATCTGCTCTTTCGCGATATACATTGGCTACAAAAAAAGACTGAACACTATTCATTACAGATATCGGAGAGGCAGTATGTTGCAGAATTTAGAACATTTAATCAAAAATAACAGCTTTTTATCAGCTCAGTACAGGCAGGAATGCAAAAAACTTTCCTTTTTTCAAGATTAGAAAACTTGATTTTGAATGATTTCTTCATTCAAAGAAACTATAATGATTGTACAATTTACGGTTCTGAAAAAAGGACTAGTCTACTAAAGA
>JBPOJG010000108.1:0-20514 GCA_052033835.1 Spirochaetota bacterium | reverse complement strand
ATTAAGGTTTTTCTAATATTCTTCTTCTTGAACTTCTGCACAATCTCATCCACCTTCAGTGATGAGTTGAATGCCTTGTCCGCAACAGTGTCCACGACCACAAGATATCCGTTTTCTTCATAATCGGAGATCCCATGACCGGAAAAGAAGAACACAATCAGATCTTCCGGGTTGGCAAACCGGAGAATGCTGTCCAGTTTCTCTTCGATATTCAGCTTGGTCGGATACAGACCGCTTTCAGGTCCGTTGAAGTCTATATCATCAGTCATAATGAAAACTTCATCAAACTGACCCTGCTCCTTCAGTGTCTTGCCGACTGCCTTTGCATCATTTCGGGCCTTCGAAAGATCGCTGAATGCCACATCCTTGTAGTCATTGATCCCTACAACAACTGCATATCTTTTCCCATTGTTCGCTGAGATCCCGTCTGCATCCAGCTCCTTGATGCTCATACCTTTGGACTTCAATTGGTATTTTGTTATGGATTTAAATCCTGAGCTGTCCGGACGGGAGGACGCATCTTTTACAGGTGATGTCACGGAATTCGGATTCGGCCTGTTCGGATCCTTGAGCCTTACAGTCTCACCGTCAGCATCCAGGTATTCATATTCGGAATCGATCACCGGAGTGGATGCAATGGAAAATGAAATCAGAAGCAAAAAGAACAATGAAATTTTCCCATCGACTCTAAACATAAAAAGTTTAGACAACACCCTTCCCGCAGTTTTTCTCATCCTTTCCTCTTTTCTGAATGCACTTTTATATCCAATTCTACACCAGTCTGCAAAGTTTGTATATACCCAATATTGGGTATTTTTTATCAAAACAGGCAGTTTTTCAAAAAAAAATTAATGACTCGGATGAAAAACCTATCAATTTTGATAGGTTTTTTATCTTTCACTGTGCATTTTTTATGATTTTTTTAAATTACAGTTTTTCATAGGATAAAGGATTCTGAATCTGTAAATCAAAAAATTATATAGTCCAAAATTTTATATAATATAGGTGATAATAACTATCTGATATATGAGTGTGCCAAAGTTTTCTCACGTTGAATAGAGTTGTTGGTAAATTAATGCTATGTTATGCCTTTAGCCTGTCGAAGGATACAGATGAGAAGTTGTGGTTCGACAAGCTCACCATAACAGCCTTTTCTGATTTACGAATGAGTCTAATATGGAAAGCCTGTTTATGGTGAAGGAAATGGGGAAAGATTTTAAGAACAAAAAAGGACTGTGCAAGGATAACTGCCTCACACAATCGAGGGTATTTTCTACATTACAAATCACTACATCGAATGATCAGAGATTTTGTATTGACACTTCCTTAAATTCGGCATATCAATTTCTAAAAAATATACCCTATATTGGGTATTTTGTTCAATTTCTGTAAAAAAATCTATTTTGTAAAAACCGAAATTGTCTTATCGATTACTCCGCTCTCTTCGGAAGAACTTCTGCTCAATTTCCGTTTCCCATCCAGTGCCCGCACACCCGCCGCCTCAGCAGCTTTTGAATCCTTGAATCCGGCAGCACCGTCAGAAGGACTTCCGCTGATGATTGCACTCACTGTCCCTCCTTTCTTTGTGCTGTATGTTTCACCCTTATATTCAATTTCGAGTTTTCCGTTGTCTTCTATACTTACTTTTTCATTCAAGGAAAGTTTATCTCCCATCTTCAAAGTGACTGCAGCATTGTCCCTCTGCACCTGCACTTTTTTATTGACAAATCGGACAGTAGCGGTCTCCGAGTTTTCGGCATATAATGCGGAAGCGGCAGACAGACCGATAACCAGCATCAGAAACAATTTATTCATTACATCCTCCCGGATCAGAGTATTTGTATCATTTGACTAAAAAACAGGCAGCGTCAAGCAAATTTTTGTACAATTACAAAAAGCGAATTATGGAATTAATTGATGATTGTAACTACGAAGCGGTTACGCTGAGTAGTTACGATTTTTCAAAAAATATTTTTTTAATTGTATTTTTTACGGCACACCATAAAAAAGAAAACCGAATATTTCAGCAAAAACTTATATATGAATTCAGCAGAACAGGAAAAAATCAAAAAAATTATTTACTGCATTGTCGAAGACAGTGATTCATTCAGAACTCGTCTGTCAGAACTTTTGAGAAAGAGGGAAGATACGGAGTCTGTGCTTGAATTTTCAAGCGCGGAGGCTCTTCTGAATCTAGAAGATCTCCCTTGCTTCGATTTTCTCATCACCGATTACAGGCTTCCTAAAAAGGACGGAATCAGCCTATTAGGCGATCCTCGAATCAGACAGCTGCCTGTGCCTAAAATGATACTTTCGGGTTTTAATGCTGAAGAAAAAACTTTCGAGGCACTCAAATACGGTGCTACCGGCTACATATTCAAGGAAGAGATTGAACAGCTCGATACAGTGCTCGAAAGCCTTCTTTCAGGAGGCGCTCATCTCACATCTGAAATTGCACTGAAAATTGCACAATTTTTTCAGAAGAAAACAGCCGCAGAAGATACAGCATCACTTCTCACTCAGAAAGAAAAGGACATACTGAGAGAATTTTCTCTGGGAAGAAATCCCAAACGGATCTCAGATTTTTTTAATATCAGTATTCATACAGTAAGAAAACATATTAAAAATATCTATAAAAAGCTGGAAGTGACTAATCACTTACCTTACGCAAAAGGAATAGTAACCTATCAGCCTAGAAAATAAAAGAGTAAAGTATTCAGATCAGTTTGTACGAATGGTATAATGTGGGCAAGAGAAGAGTAATCCGAATCAATCTTCAGGAAGAGAAAGATATTGAAAAGATACGTGAAGTATCCCTGATACTGCAGGATCAGCTGGACAAGCTGACAGCAGAATATGAAATGCTAAAAAAAAACTTCAAATCAGCAATGCCTCAGGAGCCGCTCCCTCCGGAACAAAAGTAGTATTCTTAAAACCTGAAACGAATAAACGCCATAAAAAGCCCGGCCCGAAAAAGGGACATACGGGCAAGTCCCGTGCAGTTCCTGCGCAGGAAGATATTACAGAGGAAGTGAATCATAAACTGACAGCGTGTCCGGACTGCAGCGGCGAAGTGTATCCTGCAAACTCAGTGCGCACAAGAATCATCATAGACATTCCGATGAAGGCAGAAACAGTCAGACACAGTATTCCTTCTCACTGGTGTCCGAACTGCAGGGCAGTGAAAGAGGAAGCGGTCACAGATGCTCTGCCGGGATTTACGATCGGGAACAGGGCGCTGGTATATTCTGCACTGCTTCATTTCACTCAAGGAGTATCATTAAGCAGTATTGTGAAGAATATGGGTTTCATGAAACTGAAACTGACGGCCGGCTGTCTCGTGAATGCCTGGCATGCACTGGCTGAAATTCTCAAGCCGATGTATGAAGAAATCAGACAGTCGACTAAAGATGCAGAAGCGGTGTATGCGGATGAAACAGGCTGGCGTCAGAAAGGAAAAAGATTCTGGCTGTGGGGTTTTTTCACTGCGGATTCTGCACTGTATCTCATCCGTCCGAAAAGAAACCGGAGCACAGTTCTTGAAATTCTCGGAAATACATTCAATGGCATTTTAATTACTGATTTCTGGAAACCGTATCTCGCTGTGACCGCGCGACTGAGGCAGTGGTGTGTCGCTCATTATCTGAGGGAGTTCATAAAAATTGAAAATCACAGTAAGGAACATTCAAAATCATACTTGAAATTTCGTCGGACTGTCCGGCGGCTCTTTACGGATGCACTGATTTTCAGCAGGAAAAAAGAAATTCTAAAAGAGGATAAAATAAAACGGCAGACGAAATTTCTGAAACGTCTGGACAGAGTCGTATGTCTGAAGTCAAAAGACAAAGACGTTATCCGTCTGCAGAAACGACTGACTGCATATCGGGACGGAATGTTTACTTTTGTCGTCGAAAATGTCGGAGCGACAAATAATTTCTCAGAACGTATGATCCGCTTTGCTGTCATTATCCGTAAAGTCTGCTTTCACACTATGTCCGACAGGGGTTCTCAAACTCTCTCCATTCTGCTTACCGTCTTTAAAACAATGGAACTCAGAGGACTTGATCCTTATTCTGAAACTCTCAAACTGCTTGAAAAATATATTATCGAGAAAAAATCTAAAAAAATCCCTTTAGCAGCCTAATGGGTTACAAAGTATGAACAAGGAACTTTTTGAACTGTATACAGACTTTTTGATTTCATCATTCCGGCTGACAAGTGCAGTAAGTCTGTCAAGTCTTACTGACGGTCTGATAAGTCATGATAAAGTTACCAGGATGCTCAGAAACGAGGAATTCACTTCCAAGGATTTATGGGAATACTCGAAAGCAACTGTCCGTAAAATAGAATCAGAAGATGCTGTTCTGATATTTGATGACTCCATAGAAAAGAAACCGTATACAGATGAAAATGAAATCATTGCCTGGCATTATGATCACACAACAGGGCAGAATGTGAAAGGAATAAATTTTGTCACAGGACTTTACTGCAGCTCCGGAATGTCTCTGCCGGTATGTTTTGAACTGGTCAGAAAGACGGAAACCTATATTGATAAAGAAACAGGCAATCTGAAAAGAAAGTCTAAAATCAGTAAAAATGAAACTGTCAGAGAACTTGCGGGGATCTGTGTAAAGAACCGGATGGTTTTCAGCCATATCCTGCTTGATTCCTGGTATTCATCATCCGAGAATATGGAATATTTCAAGAAAGATCTGAAAAAGAATTTCATCTGTGCAGTCAAGTCAAACCGCAATGTCGCACTGAGTCTGAAAGAGAAGCTGGAAGGAAAATGGACAGGCATTGAATCGCTTAAATTTGAAGGGAAAAAAACAGTGGAAATTTATATAGAGGGAGTCAGTTTTCCTCTTTTGGCAGTAAAGAAAGTCTTTAAAAACAAAGACGGAAGCAAAGGAATTCTCTATCTGGTGACAAGCGATGCATCCTTATCCTATAAAGAAATATTCACAATCTACAAAAAACGGTGGAAAGTGGAAGAATTTCACAAATCATTAAAACAGAATGCTTCTCTTGAAAAGTCGCCGACAAAGACGGTCAGAACACAGTCCAATCATTTCTTCGCTTCCATGTGTGCTTATGTAAAGCTGGAAATTTTAAGATGCAGGATGAACGTGAATCATTTTGCTCTGAAGGCAAGATTATATTATAATTCTCTAAAGTCTTCCATTCATTATTTTCATGTAATTAATAATGTGTCTGCGTAAGGTGAGTAATCAGACTGAACTTCTCCACAAGGCAAAAGATTTTCCTGCTCTGGAAAAAATGAAAAAACACTGAAATGCTTTTTAATAAGATTTCTGATTTTCAAAAGAAAATCCTTATACTGATCCTGACCTGTGCATTTTTTGCAGTTCTTTCCATATTCATTCACAATCCTAAACTGTACTCCGGCTCAGAAAACCTTAATGATCTTGGAGACTCTTTTGAATACTGCAGATCAGATTCTTTCCTGGGATCAGACTGCACCGAAAACAGTTCCTGGAAAAAAATAAAAATGCCGGGAGAGATTCCCCACGACAGGAACAGAAGAAACGTCTGGTTTCGAATCCGACTCCCTGAAAAATGGGATACAAAATATTCTGATCCCGCTGTTTATATGGCAAACCCTTTCCCTGTACAGGCATATGCAGTCAGTCATCCTGAACTGAAAGATATCGACCCAAAACTGCCCTTCTACAGTTACGGCATCTTTAAATCTGACGGCACTGCCGAATTTCCCGGATTCAACAGAACCCAGTTCATAAGGCTGCCTAAAAATCACGAAGTAAATTATATATATATTAGAGTATATATTTTTTATATGAAAACGGAAATCATTCAGCCGCTGCTTATAGGAAACTATAGCGCACTCGTACTGAATGAATTCATATCTGAAATTGACATCACTGTCATCAGTCTGTTCTATTTTACATTTGCCTTTTTTTCTCTTTTCGTATACCTGAAAGAAAGAGAACTGAAAAGTTTTCTTTTCACTGCAGTATTGAGTCTGCTTGCAGGATGTGGCGGAATTTACATTACTGATTTCAAGAAGCATATTTACGACAACCCTAAACTGTATACGACAATTTTTGTGCCCTGTCTTTATGCATTCTCTCCGACACTTCAGCTGTACATCATTTCCATATTCGGGAAAGGATGGAAATCCAGTTTTCTGATTTCGTTTCGGATTTTTATGGTGATCCTGATTTTCTCTCCTCTGGTCACTCTGACTGGAGATGAAAAATATTATTATATTCTGGAACTGCCCTATATTATACTTTCATCTATATCTCTCATCAATATTCTGATTCATACTGCCTTCTTTCTCCGGCAGGGAAATATAAATGCATTCTACTTCGGCCTGGGTGTCGCTGCCCTTCTCGGTTCTCTGATGAAGATATATCTGACCCATCTGAAAGTCATAGAGTTTCAGGGAAATCATTTCAGTCTGGGATTTCTAGGTTTTTTTACAGGACTCGTTCTTGCATCCGGTGAGGAATATTTTCAATCCAGAAAAAAACTGAAAAATTATACAGAAAATCTGGAAAATATCATTATAGAAAAAACCGAGGAGATTGAAAAAAAGAACAGAATACTGATGGAGGAGGAAAAAAAGATCATTGAACTCGAAAAAGAAAGTACGATCAAACAGGAAAGAGAAAACATTTTTGCGGACATCCATGACAATCTGGGCGGAAAACTTCTGGATCTGTCTTTTCAGCTGAAAAGCCTTCAGCCTAACTCTGTTCTTTCTGAGTCTTCAAGTCTTCTTCTGCAGAACAGAATTCAGGATGTACTCAAAGGACTCAGGAGCCGACTTCTTGCATTTGAAGACATTAAAAAATTTGAAGAAAGTTTCGAAGACGGTCTTCATTTCTTTCTCATACGAAGGTATTATCCATCCAACAGGAGCATTGATTATGTTTTTAATACAGAAAAAAATGATTTTATAATTAATAAAAATTACAACAGCAATTTTCTGAATATCCTTCAGGAACTCGTCAATAATGATCTGAAATACGGCAGAGGAACTGCATCATGGAAAATCAGCCTGGAAAACGGTCTCCTCAAAATAGAAATGAAATCCGCTACAGTGACAGAAAAGAGCGAATCCAAAGGAAACGGTCATCATACAATCCGCAGAAGATCAGAACTCATCGGCGCAGAATTCAGTGACAGAATTGAAGACGGTTTCTATTCAGCTGAACTTACGCTGAAAATTCAGTCTGCGGAGTAGTGCGACCTTGTCCAGTCGCAATCCCTGCTTCGCAACTTGAACTTGACAATCCTGCGGATTCTTTGAAGAATGATTCTATGACAGCGGCCCTCCTTCAATCTGACATAGATCTCACTCAAATTATAAATGGAGAAAAAATTATGGCACCCAGCCCATTCGGAATTCATCAGAAGATACTCCAAAAACTGTCTTTTATCTTACAGACATATTTGGTTCAAAATCCTGTCGGTGAACTTTTTCCGTCTCCCCTGGATGTCATACTGGAAGAAGGACTGAATCATCTTCAGCCCGATCTCATTTTCATTCAGAATGAAAATATGGGAATTTTTCAGGAGCAGGGCTGGATTCACGGAGTTCCGGATCTGCTGATTGAAATTATTTCCAAGGGAACTTTCACAAGAGACACCGAAGAAAAATTTGAAATTTATCAAAGATACGGTGTTACGGAATACTGGCTCGTCTTTCCTGAACTTCAGTGTATAGAAGTTTTTACATTGGAAAAAGCTCTATACTCACTTTACTGTTCAACAGAAAGAACAGACGGAAAAGTTTTCTCCAAACTGCTCACAGGTCTGGAAATAGATTCTCGGCTGATATTCGGATAATTAGGCCAACCTTGAAAAGATCAGCCCATCACACTTTCTGGCACAATAAGCCAGCATTAATCGTTTAACGCTTGCGCCATTTAATTTTACTGACTACTTTACTGCTTTTGTCATAAACTACAGTTACTGAATTGCATTCAACCGGAGGTGCAAAAAAACTCAGAAAGGGTACAGACGACAGAGGACTCACATTACACCCAGCATAAGATTCCGCTGTTGATCCGTCCTCAGTATCACCAAGGCTGTCTTTGATGCTGTATCCGTCAAACTTCAACAGCGATCGAACTTCACTTTGAGTACTTTTGTTTGATCTGATCCATAGTATTGTCTTTGATCATCTCCCGTCCATTGTAACAGTCAGATACCGCAATACTGCAAACTAACAGAATTGAATAATTTATCTTCTTCATTTTAATCTCCTAAAAACGGTTATGAAATCTCTTGATATGTAAAGATGACTTCATAACTTTCATCGACCTAAGCAGCATTGTACAATATCCCCAACCTTGGGTATATCGATCATTTTTTCATATGTATTTAATATTTTATATAAAATAAATTATTAAATACAGTATATTTCGGCAACTGACTCCATTGCCAGTATCATTCCCTTGACCCAACTTTTCCCTATCAGAATTGACAGGCTTTTCTGAAAATAATAATATTTTTCTTAGATAATTATATTTTTTATAAAAAATACCCAATATTGGGTATTCAGAAGGGATCGCGGATCGACGAAGAATTATTCAGGAAACTCAGAGATTCCTGCACTGCAGGCTTCTGATTCAAAAGGAAGCCTGACTTTTTCATTAGGAGATTTTTTATGAAATATCTGTTTCGTTTTCAGTTCCTTCCTTTTCTTCTGTTTGCTGTTTCGTGTGCAACAACTACAGTCAGCAAAGACGTTGAAGTCGCGTTTTCTTCCGCACCCGCTGTTGCAGGAAGTTACAGAATGAGTCCTGTTTCCTCCGAAGTGACCAGATCAAAATTTTCTTTTCTGTTCCTGACTCTCTCCAATTCCTTAGATGAAGACTCATCTAAAAAACAGAGGGTTCGTGTGGTTTCTGGAACCGGCTCTTTGTCAGAAGAAGAAAATCTCGCTGTAGCAAGAGCAATCCAAAAAGTGCCGGGAGCGACCGCAGTAGCTCAGCCGATTTTCCAGGAAGACTGCTCTTTCTTAAATCTGCTGATCATCCGCACAGAGACCTGCAAGATCAAGCTGAATGCCTACGCAGGTATTTTTGAATCAGGCAGATAAGGATTATATCATGAAAATGTATTGGATTACTGCTCTTCTGTTCTTTCTGTTCCACTGTTCAGGAAGCAGAACAGTCAACGATATACGAGTAAATCCGGAAATTTCTCTTCCTAAAATCGAAATACAGGCAATTCAGAAAGTGAATGTGGAAGTTCAATACGTCAGGAAGAAATGGTTCATCAATTTGATTATCCCCATTTATTCTGAAACTCTGTTGAACGCTGAGAAAGGTCATATTGATTTATCTGAATCAACAAATGTAATGAATGATCCATTGCTAAGATCTTCACAGGATACTGCTCCGTATATGATAATTCATCGACTTATTTATGGTTTCAAGGATTACTTTGTTGCGGATGGAAAAAGCAGAGGTGCAAAAGCATACCTGCTTTCAAAGGCCATTTCTTCTGTTCCGGAAACAAATGTTCTGATTGATCCCTCTTTTTCAGAGCAGTGCAATAATGTGCAAGGCTGGCCATTAATCGTTTATTTCTTGGTTGCCGTTAACGAAAGCTCCTGCACTCTTCGGCTGCGGGCATTTGCAGGAAAAACGGTATTCAAAGGATAAAAAATGAGATTGATAATACTGACTTTTACTTTATATTTTACTGCTTTTTGTTCGGGCAAGGAAACCAGAATGACAGTGTATTCCGTAAATTCAGATAAAGAAGCACTTCTGAAAAAGCAGGATCTATCGAAATATATAGAAGATATGGGAGAGGTAAAGAAGGAAATCCGTTACAAATATATCTTTGGAAAACTTTTTCTCCCGAATTCTTCAATGTTTCATAATTATGATTACGGACTGTGGGATTTCAGAATTACAGAACAGGAATCCAAAAATCCGGCTGTCGCCTGGGAAACAAAAAAAATCCATTCGTATGCCCAGTCAAAGCTGCTTGAAGAGACTCCGTCCATCTCCATTCTGATGAATCCAGTCACAGAAACGGAATGCACTGTATATGTTTTATTTCTGAATGCCTGCAAAATGACTGTAACCGCCAGAGCCGCAAGATACAAATTTAAGGACAGAATATGAAAATTTTCCCACTGTTTTTTTTGCTTATCAGCTGCGCCTACAATGTTCAGGAAAAGGAAATTGCTCTTTCCCTGCCACAGAAAACGAGCAAGATCAGTAATCTAGGCTTGAAGATTATCAAACCTGTCTCAGCCAAAGAAGAGTTTACGTTTGGGTTTCATATGCTGATGTCTGTTATCCCAGTTTATATTTCCTCAGGCTACAATTCCTCTGAAGTAGAAAAGATAGAGAAAAAAACAAAAACATCGATTTTTTACGATACACTGTATCCAATTCTGTATAAGACAAAACCCTCCTTTATGGTCAACAGTGAAGGAAAGGAATTTTCAGTTTCTTTAGTGAAAGCATTAGAACAGGCCCCAGATACTGAACTTCTATTGTATCCTAAATTTACAGTTCAGTGCCAAAGCCTAACCGTTCCGTATTACTTATTTTACATTACCTACAACGAAAAATGCACAGTCGAGTTGGAGGCACTTGCAGCAAAATATGAGATACGCTGATTTTCGGCCAATAGGTATTCTCAGCAGCAGATGATTGACGTGCATCTGTGCAATTACCCTTGAGTCTTATTCCTTACACAGAACTCCCTCTTTACCTCAGTCTGAATTACCCTCTCAGGCTGAGGAGCTTTTTGAACTGATCGTCAGTGGCCGCCAATGCACAACTGATTCAGATACAGACTCTTCATATCAAAATCACTCTGCCGCACAAGTCCTCAAGTCAACTGATTTTAGATCTTCGATCTGCGATCATATGTGTCTCTTTTTTTCAGATCCGTTCAAAAAAAGATTGAATTCATTCAAAACTCAGTTATTCTAATTTCAGGTGTTCGCATGAAATTTATGCGGGTTCAATGAGTCGAATTCACGTTGGTGGAACGCAGATGCCGGAAGGTCGAGATGGAAAGAGAGAATTTTCATACAAAAAAAATAACAGCAGTCTCTCTGATTTTAATCATTTTGGGAGTCTTTGACTGCAGAAGTCCTGCCTCAGTCAAGGATAAACTCAGTGAGATCAAAAGTTACGAAGAAGAGATAAAGAAACGGCATGATGATACTTTGGCGGAAAGAGCAGGAGAGGAAGTGACATCTCCTTTCCGTGAACAGATCAGTCAGAATCTGAAAGCGATGACTGAACTCTTTGATTTTGCCAGAGATGCCAGAATCAGAGTGACAAATAAACTTCCGTTGACTGACGAAACGTTCATCATTGGCTCTCGGGAAAGAAGTCTGAACGGCGGGAATGAGAATGTAAACAGTTTTGGCTTCGGAAAAAACTGGTGACAAATGGACAGTCTAATTTATTATTGAGGTACAAGGAGTGCGGATGAGAAAATTCATTTATCTGACAATATTGAGTTGTTTTTTGGTTCTGCCGGTATTTGCAGGTGAGCCGTCTACTTTGAGCAGAAATGTTCCTGTGTTTAAGATCAGCTTTCTTCTCTCTGAGATCAGAGCTTACGCTTATGACAAGGTATATGCAAAACATTGTTATGACCAGATCCTTCTGCACAAAAAAGAACTGGGGAAACTGGGAAAAAGTCTGGATTTCGGTAAAATCGAAAAACTCGACTATTCTCATCTGAGCGAGAAGGCCAAAAAAGTATCTGAAAACTTCTATGCAGACCTGAAAGATGACAATGACAGACTCGAATATCTGTACGGTTCGATCGTCAGCTCAATGGGCGTGGATCTGGCATCTTCCGGACGAGTGCACGCAGACAAAAGAGCCGACTCACTGTGGGAACTGCTTCACACCATCAAAGACCCCACTGCTAAAAATTTCAGAGCCGTTCTGGACAACGACAGATCCTTCTTCGGTCGTGACAAAGAACATATGAAAAGGGAACTGAACGAAATCATCCGCCACAACCTGATCGGAAACAGAGAAATCGCAGCGAACTGAGCATTTGCTGCCTTAGGGCAGCTTGGCCGGAATACGTGGCTTTTGCTTTTTGGATTTCATGGCTCGTGTCGCTATTCGCTTGCTTTTTAAGCACTTACTAATTCGTTAGGATGGATAGTTATGATTTCTTTATATCTTTTAAAATCATCGGCATTAAAAGTTAATATTTTCTATTTCGATGACTCTCAGCCCAGTCCTTAAATGCTGTCTTTTTGTTTTGCAAAGAGGAGGAATCAGTATTCGTTTCCATCAGACTGTAACGCTTTTTTAATAATTCTATAAAATCAATCAAAAGCAATTAAGCTTCATTGAGAAGGTTATTAATGTCTTGATTCAGCTGTTCGACAACGATCATTGTTTTTTTACCTCTTTATTCTCTATTATAAGATGGATAAACTGTTTTGCAATCGGAAATTTTATTCCAATCTGCCCGCATTAACTCAGGGAAGCGGAGCTTTGGAACCACGAAAGGCACGAAATTCACTAAAGTTTTTTTTCGTGCCCTTCGTGGTTTCTATTTCCTGATTTATTTTTCATACGCGGACAGTCCTGATATTTCTCGCCCATTCGCCATTCTTTTTAAAATCTGTGTTTTGAGACGCTGGACTTCCTTAAATTTATTGATGAACATCCCGCGCGCCGGATCAGCTAACCAGATTGTTTTTGCTCTGTTCGAATCCTGACCGGAAAAAAAGAGCTATCATTTTCCGTACTCACCTGCCCACAAGAGAATACATCTTATACACGAGAAACTCGAGCAGATTCTGATCTTTCAATTCGGCAAGCGAGGTCATTGGAACTGGGACAAATATAAAAGCCAGAGAAAATAAAAGAAATCCGCCAAGCAGTTTCCTTTTCAGATCAAGCTTTGCATCAGAAACAAACGGATGTTCCACCCGAATCAGATAAAAAATCAGAAAGCCCCAGAATATCCAGGTAAAATTAACAAACCCCAAAAGCAGAAATCCCAGAAATAGATAGTAGATCCACGATCTGTATTTTTCTCCAAACATAGAGTAGATCACATGACCGCCGTCGAGCTGACCGAAAGGAAGCAGATTGATTGCAGTAATGATCAGTCCTACCCAGCCGGCACGCGCCAAAGGGTGAATACTGACATCAAAAAGACCGGTATCATACGGCCCCAAAATCCACTGGGATGTAAAATATGTAAACAGGCTGTCTCCGAAAATCAGAATCCTTTCCGGGTTTTCCATTCCAGTGAACTTTACAAGCTTGGAGTGGTAAATTCCGTAAATCCAGCAGGGAAGCGAAAGAATCAGGCTCATCAAAGGTCCGCCTGCTCCGATATCAAAAAGCTTTTTTTTATCCGGAATCTCGTCCTTTATTTTGATTACTGCCCCCATCGTCCCGATCGGACCAAAGGGCATCGGAATAAAATACGGAAGCGTCGCTCTGACATTGTAAATTCGAGACGGAACATAATGCCCCATTTCATGGGCAAAAAGAATGACGAAAAGACCGACAGAGTACAAAATCTCTTCCTGAATCAGAAATAAAATCTTATCAGCCGGAAGCCAGGGGAGAACAAACAGGTTCTCATGAAAAGTCATCGCAAGGAGAGTCAGAACTGCGAGTAAAATATGAGTGAGAATAGAACTTTTCACTTGTGCTAAAATTCTATGGAATAATATTTAGTCAAGAACCAAAAGACAGCATCGTTTTTGGTCAATCTGCCGGGTTTTTTTTACGATAAGGTACTATATGTTCAGCTTGAAAAATGTGAGTGTGAAAGGCAAAATAATCTTCTCAGTCGGAATATTCCAGATGCTGAGTTTAATCATTGCGGTTTTAGGGACACTGGGTCTCTCCAAAATTGAAAGGGAAATGATCGATTTAGCTGAATACAATCTTGTAGTCGGCGACAATGTCAGTTCCCTGAACAATGCAATTGATTCGTCCAAGGGTCTTCTGCTTCTTGCTGCAAAATCGGAATCCAGAGCCGACTACCAGAAAAATCTGGATTTGGCAAAGGAAGAGGACAAAAAAATTGCAGGGGCACTGACAAAAATAAAAAAGTTTCTGACTGAACGCTCTGCAAAATATGAAGAATTCGTAAAGGAATCTCACGGTGTTCTGAAACTGGACGACAATCCTGCAAAAAGGTTTGAAGAAATCGAAAAACTTGTTCTGAGTATGGGAGAAACTACATCCTATGTAGAAAAACTTCAGGAAGAGTATTACAGATACGACACTCAGGAATACAGAAAATTTGCAATTCCTAAAGAAATTGACCTTCATTTCAAAGACAAAAACAGAACTTACCTCACATTGATCTCAAAATTCAAAGAATTCAATGATATCTCCACAAAAGGGTTTGAGATCTCCAAAAGAGCAATGCAGTCTTCCACTACAGGCGTGAAGTCAGTTCTCTGGGGCGGCTATGCAATTTCTCTGATTATAGTTGTATTTGTAACATATATGATGATCCGGAGAATCGCTCTTCCAGTGGAATTGGCAGAACAGGTGGCAAACAAATTCGCAGAAGGTGATCTGACAATCAATCTGGAAAATACATCGCAGGATGAGATCGGAAGACTGATTCGAGCCTTGGGCAAAGCCAGCGAAAATCTGAAACGGATCATTAAGGAAATCGGAAACACTGCAGATCATCTCGCATCTTCTGCAGAAGAGCTTTCGGCAACTTCCAGAAATCTCGCAGACGGTGCTACAAATCAGGCCTCGTCTCTCGAACAGACTGCTTCCGCAGTCACTGAAATTTCGGAATCCATTTCCTATGTATCAGACAGTGCAAAGGATCAGGAAAAAGAGGTCATCGAAACAAACAAATCGATGAACGAACTCTCCAAGTCCATTATTCAGATTACAGAAACTGCACGTTCGGTCAACGAAGGTTCTCAGTCAGCACTTGCTGAAGCAAAAGAAGGTCAGCTCAAAGTAAATGAAACAGTCAAGAGAATGGCTGCAATTGAAGAAAGTTCCGAGCAGATTTCCGAAATCATCAATGTCATCAATGATATTTCCGAACAGACAAACCTCCTTGCTCTCAATGCCGCAATTGAAGCTGCAAGAGCAGGAGAATCGGGAAGAGGTTTCGCTGTAGTTGCAGAAGAAATCTCCAAACTGGCAGCAAGATCTCAGAAAGCAACAAGAGAAATTGCTGATCTCATCACTGACAGTATCAATAAGGTAAATGACGGAAAAGCCATCGTAGGACAGGTTGTAGAGTCTCTGAACAAGATTCTGAACAAGTCTATTGAAGCAGCTCAGCTCTCCGATGCAATTTCCAATGCAACAAAACAGCAGAGTTCCGGAAACCAGAAAGTACTGAAATCGGTATCGACACTCGCACAGATGGCACAGTCCATTTCGAGGGCAACGAATGAAATGAAGATTTCCTCAAAAGAAATCTCAAATGCAATTGAACAGGTAAATTCAGTGGCGCAGAATACTGCTTCTTCATCCGAAGAAATGGCAGCATCCACTTCTGAACTGGCAACGCAGTCCGAAAAACTGACAAGCCTGATCTCAATCTTCAAGACTTCGTAAGTGTTTGAGAATATAAAATTCATCAGGGAACACGACCCGGCGGCAAAGTCCTTCCTGGAGATCATTCTTTGTTATCCGGGACTTCATGCCGTCTGGTTTCACAAGGTTGCCCATAGACTGTATACCTGGAAGATTCCGCTCATTCCCAGAATGATCAACTATTGGAGCAGGTGGATTACCGGAATAGACATTCATCCGGGGGCAAAAATTGCCAATGGAATTCTGATTGATCATGGAACAGGTGTTGTCATTGGGGAGACTGCAGAAGTCGGAAAAGGATGTCTGATCTATCAGGGAGTCACTCTCGGCGGAACAGGAAAGGAATCCGGAAAAAGACACCCTACCCTTCTGGAAAATGTGGTGATCGGGGCCGGTGCCAAAGTACTTGGAAATATTACGATCCAGAATAATGTCCGAATCGGGGCCGGTTCAGTGGTAATGAGAGATGTTCCCGCAAACTGTACTGTTGTCGGAATTCCCGGAAGAGTCGTAAAAAATAACACCTCCAAAGCAGTTACAGATGAAACACTTCTAGATCATTCTGAACTTCCGGATCCTGTAGCAAAAGTGTTTTCCATTCTAGTCGAAAAAGTGGACACACTTCAGAGAGAACTGGTGGAACTTTCCAAAAACCAAACGCATAAAATTCATATCAAAGAAAATGTTCCGAGTGAGGATCAGGAAATTCAGGACTTTATCCACGGAGACGGAATCTGATGAAATGCGAACTTCTCTGCAGAGAAAAATATAAAAAGGAAGACTGGCCGAATCACTTGGTCACCCTCGAAGAACTGGTCGATGATTCAGATTATATGAGAAGTTTGAAACAATGTTCCTGCGGACAGATTTTTTTTTATGAATTTATTGAACTGAAAGATTACGAAAAGGGAAATGATGCCATTTACAGAATGCTCATTCCAATCCCTGACAGAAAGACTGGGCACGAACTGAATTCAAAACCGAGTACCGAATTGACAAAATTCACAGGTCTTCGGTTTGATTGGCCTTCAGACAAAAAAGAACCCAATGTCTATCTGTTTCAGGGAACCGATTTATAGTTGGGCAATTGGTCTTATCATAGAATGTGTCCTACGGTTGCCAAATATGCTAGTAAAAAGCGGGGATTTTAGCAGCTTCAAGGTTAGCGAAGGGGCTGCTAAAATCCCCTTTAAACCAACGCAATTTTTTGAAGTCGCTGCAAGCTATGAAGCTGCTCTCCCTACCATCTTTAATTTCTAATAGCCCGAAGGGCGGTCCGCAGCAGCGGCTTCCAAGCTTGCGAGATTAGAAATCCGAAATGAATGGGAATCAGTGCACCGGAGTCGAGTAAAAACTCTTTCGGTAACAGTAAAATAAAAATATATCAGCACTCAAAAAAAAACTGTACAAAGACAGATTATCCCGAATACTGTGAAGAAATAAAACAAGGCATTCCGGTCTATGAATAAAAAAATGATTTTCCTTTTCGCATTTTTCGTATTAAGTGCAGTCATAATGGCAATTTCAGTAAAAAAAGATGAAACAATAATCTTCTTCCCGACCGTTTCCAAACTGAATTCTGAGACCGGCAAATGGGATGTGCTTGTACATGGTCAGGTTTTCGAAAAGGAAGAGGATTCTAAAACGAGGAACTATTTCATCGAATTTCTCCAGTCGAGAATGAAAGTGGAAAAGAACACACCCGAAGCAGATATTTTCAGAGAAAGAATGCGCTGGTTCTTAATTGACAATCAGAGATGGAAGACAGTCAAAGTCAGACTTCAGAATCTTTCTTATAAACTGAACAGGTCCAAAGCAAACGGTCATTTTGAAGATCAGATTAAACTGGACGTAAAAAAAGAATCCAATGGACAGTTTCCGAGCACAGTTTCCTACTCTGCAGAACTGCCTGATGATGACTCTAGACATTTCAGCGGAAAAACGTATCTGGTTTTGGACGAAGGAATATCCCTTGTAACAGATATAGATGATACGATCAAAATCAGTGATGTCAGAAACAAGGACAATCTTCTGAAGAATTCATTTCAGAGACCGTTCAAGGAAGTTCCCGGAATGGGAGAACTGTATTCTTCCTGGGCGAAAAAAAATGTACAGATCAATTATGTAAGTGCCAGCCCCTGGCAGATGTACACAATGCTCTCTGAATTTTTTCAGTCCAAAGGATTTCCCGACGGTGTATACCATATGAAATATGTCCGACTGACGGACACTGATTTTTTCAATCTGATGATGGCCCCGGATAAATACAAGATCGGTACAATTGAGCCGCTGATCAAACTGTTCCCGAAAAGGAAATTCATCCTTGTCGGCGATTCCGGGGAAAAGGATCCAGAAGCCTACGCACATCTTGCTGAAAAATACCCGGAGCAGATACTTCAGATTCTCATCAGAGATGCATATCCGGAAGACGGACCGGAAAGACTTGTGAAAGTTTTCTCAAAAATCCCCCAGGAAAAATGGCAGTCATTTCAGAATTCTTCAGATATCAGAAAAGATTTCCTGAAAAACATCCTGTGACTCGCTTACGGAATTAATGTATGCGGTCAGAATCCTGCAAATCAATAAAATTATCCAAGGGCCTTGCTGTATGCATCAAATCAGTAAAACAGATACTGCGAAGCCCCTCGGATACGGAACAGCACACGGAAAATGATCTCCCGTGCAAAATAATTTATAATATATTTTCATTAAAATACAGACAAAAAGAATGTTAATTCGTGAGAGACTGATTTACTTTTTAATCGCTGCCGTATGTTTCATAATGATGATCGGCATATTGCTTTTCTTTCCGAAAACAGTCTGGATTCGGGGAACCTCAGGTGATTTTATCGCTGTAATTTTCCTGTATTTTTCTTTCAGAAGTGCTTTTCTTCTCAAGCCTATTCATACATTCCTCCTCTCGCTCGCTGTCTCTTTTACGATAGAAGGTCTTCAGTATTTTCAGATTCTGAAGCTCCTCAATCTTTCAGATTTCAAGGCTGCAAGAATCATCTTCGGTTCCGTTTACGACCCATTGGATCTTGTCGCATATGCTGCAGGCGGCATCACAGCGTATTTTCTGGACAGCAGATTCCCTGCATCCGAAAAAAAGTAAACACCATTATGAAGTCAGTGTTTACATCATTTTTTATCCGCATCTTTAGTGTCGTTTTCCCTTTTCCATACTTTTACACACTCCCTGCTGCTTCCACTCTTCCCGCCGACTGCGGAAACACTGCTTTTTCAAAAAAGACTGAACTCAATTAAATATTGACAAACCTTGAACAGATCAGCATTCAACTTCAGAACAATATGCATTCAGAATATCCGGCCTTGAATCCGAAAAAAGCCGATTGTAGAAAATATCGGGAGTTGATTCAGAAGAAAAAACCTCAATTTTTGAGACTAAATCAAGCTCAAGAAATTTTTTGACTTCCTTCCTATAGAATTATGTCTCATAAAAAAAAACCTCTAAACCCGAAAAAAAGATATTTAATGGATTGACCTCATTTAGGCCTTTTCCGATACTATTTAGCGAGACGGTATATAACCCGTCACCAAACTATTGAAAGAGAGTTAAAGGTATTGACGATGAGTAAAGCCAAAGTATTATTTATTCTTTTCGTTTTGTTCAGCCTAAATGGACTTTTTGCACAAGCAGCTACAACACCGGCACCGGCAAAAGCAGCAGGTGCAGCTGACGCTGGAGCTGCTGAAGAAGAGGCTGTGATTAAAGGGGAACTGATTGCTGACAGTGACGAAGATGATCCTAAAGCTTCTGACGAAGAAAAGAAAAGAAAAAAGGACATCATTAAGCAGGAAGCTATGTGGAGAAACCCTGACTTTGTTGGATACAATAAAGCTTTCGAAGAGTTGCATAAACTTTCTAAATCTTATTCAAACAACAAGTACAGATTGGCTCTTTCTTCCTATCAATCCGGAATGAACACAATTCTGAAAATGAGAGAAAATGTAGAGCAATACCGTAAAGAACAGGCTGAGAAAAAAAGACTGAACGAAAAATGGTATTGGCAAAAAATCGATAGAAAAGCTGCTGAAGAAAGACATATTCAAAGAGAAAAACTTTCTGCTAAGCTTGCTGCTGTGACTTATTTCACAAAAGCTATCGGTCACATGGATGAAGTGACTAATCCTGATCTGAGAGAAGAAAAAGCATACAAAGATCTTATGTCTGCTATTTACAGAGCTTGGATTATGGCAGAATATGACACTCAAAACTATCCACAGTGTATCCCTATAATTGAACTCTATTTGGAAATCGATAACAATGAAAAAGATTACCCAGCTCACAAGTATCTTGCTAGCTGCTATTCTTTCGAAGAAAATACACTGAAAAAATATAAAGCTGGATCAGATGATCAAATTCAGAAACTGAAGAACAAGAAAAATGTTCATCTTCTGAGAGCAACTGAACTGAAGTATGGAAAAGGATCTGTTGAATACAAGCATATTGTTGACCTTGTAAACAAAGACGAAGTTATTTCTGTGACTCCGTAATCCACAATACCTCTTTCAATTTAAATAAAACAGCCGCCCTTGCGGGGGTTGTTTTATTTAATTGAAATGATTTCTAATTGAAGAAGGGGTTGAACTTCCTTTCTTCGAAAATTCTAGTCTCCTCTCCGTGTCCCGGAATCACTAAAGTCTCATCCTCCAAACTAAACAGTCTTTCCTTAATTGATTTAATAATCTTTCCGTAATCACCACCCCACAAATCAGTCCTTCCGATCGAACCCGCAAATAAGGTATCTCCGCTGAACAAAAGCGACTTTCCTGAGAATTCTAAATGAAAGCAGACCGAACCCGGTGTATGTCCTGGGGTATGAATCACCTTAATCCTCTCACGACCCAGTAGGAACTCCTCCTCGTGTTCCAGGAAATGAGTAATTTCAGTGATACTTTCTTGCGGAAAATGAATTCCGAAAAAGCTGCACTGCAT
>JBPOJG010000280.1:0-2484 GCA_052033835.1 Spirochaetota bacterium | reverse complement strand
GGGGATGATTTTCCGGATATATTCTCTGACAGAAGAAAGGAGGAGTGACCTCCGAAAATTCCCGGATCGGAAAGTATGCCTGAAAATCCGTTCGAGTGTCCGTCTGTCCGGCTTTTTTTATCCTTAGATGTACGAAGCCCGCCTGCCCTTGCAGAAAAATTTTCAGTGAAATAATAATCCAGACAGAGGTAGGCAAGATATGCTTCCGTCTTTCTGACTGAATGTGCATTCAGATCAGTTTCACGGAAATCACGTTTTCCTTTTACTGTAAATACTCCCGAAGAAATCTCCGAATGAAAAAATCTTTGAGTGCTCAGTTCCATTCCTGCGTAACGGAAATTTCCTTCCGGAATAAAAACCTTTTTATCCTCCGGAAAAAATCCTGTGTAACTCTGATTTCTGAACTCTCTGTAAATAAAATACATCATCTGAAAAGACTTAAAATATGTATCCTTATCTTTTTTCAGAGTGACTCCGTTCGTTTCTGAATCCGCTGATCTGTAAACTGTTCCGGATCTTCTGCTGAGAGATATGTTTTGGATACTGAACGAAAATGGAAGAGCACCTGCTCTGATGGAAAAATCGGCAAAGACTGCAGGACCTGAAAAAAGAAATCCGTAGCTGTCTGTCCGGACCATTCCCTGTCCTCCCTGCAGTTTTGTCTTCAAAACTCCCAAAGAATCTGAATACCCGCCAAGGATCTCATGAAATACAGGTGCTGATACTTTTTTTTCTAAATTATATGTTTCATTATAATAAATCATAGGAGAATAAAGAAGATAAAATTTACGGTCTGCTTTTTCATAACTTAAATACAGTTCAGGGCTTGCCAGTCCGAATACTCCGTATCTTTCAGAACTGTCCTTTCTTTCTCCGCCTTTCTGAGTGAAATACCGTGTCCGGAAATAGTTTGTATTTTTTAATGAAAGGTTTTCAGAGAAGCTGAAGATTTTTTTTTCTGCACTGTCCGAGCGGAAAGAATCTGTCACAGTTTTTCTTCCGAAATCAGACTGGTACAGATCATCGGACTTAAGATCGGAAAATGTCTCTGCATTCAGTTTACCGCAGAAATAAATGAAAAATGCAGCTGAAATGCACAGCTGTTTCACTGCTCTGAATATCAAAGAAGACTGAATCATTCGGCAAATGCACTGTTTTTGAAACAGGATTCTTCGGACAGCTTTTTTCTAATCGGTTTCAAAGGAGGCGGAAATGCGTCTGAATACATCAGGTCTAAATATGGACAGGAGAAAAGGAAGTGAGGCTGCCTCTCAGATAAAATCTGCAGCAATTACTCAGGATCTTTTAATTTCGATTGCATTGCCCGGAAGACCGACTGTAAGCATTCTTTCTCTCCTTGCAGACAAGCTTGCCTCAATTGATCCGGGTGCGACATACTGCAAGCCTGAAGTGAACAAGTGCATTTCTGCAATTAAAGGAGCCAGCGGTTTCATTCTGGGTTCCAGTCTGACAATTATGCTTGATGCGGCCTGTGATCTGAAAGCCGACAAGACAATCTTAGACAGTCCGCTGCCTGAACTCTAGGAGTTTTCTTCTGTGCGAGGCTGCTTAAAAGCATAAAAAACGGTTCACAATAGAGCAGAAAGGGGTCTTTCGACCTCCCCTCCCTTCGCTAACAAACCGTGCGTGCACACGCCGCAGCCTTTCCAAATATTGTTTCAATTTCCAGTAAGTGACAAGCACCTACTGAAAGAACCACGGTCATTTGATACAACGAACTAGTCGGCTCGGGTAGTTCTTCTTGTCAGCAGGTCTTGCCATATCGCCCTTTCCAGGAACTCTTGCCCAATGACTACCAGAATCCGTTTTATAATCAACGTATTCTTTAATAATTCCAGCTTTGAAGCCTTCTTGAAGCTCTGCTGCTGTTGGTAATCTAAATCCCTTTTCACAATTGCTCTTCTTAGGGTTTTCTTTTTCCCAATTCTTTTCATCTGATGCTGGTCCTGCATATATTGTTCCAGCTGCGATCATTAGACTTAGTGTCAGGACTGATACTTTGTTCATCTTTTATTCTTCCTTTATTTTTTTAAACTCTTTCAAGTTTGATCATTTAGACTGCTATTTCTGTACAAAGCAAGTAAAAAATTTTTTTCTCCAGCGGCAGGTATGAGAAAGCGGTCCCTGGCAGTCTGCTTTTACACAATCCCGCTGTTTATCATATCCTGTAGAAGTCCAGATTTTCCTGGATCAGTGAAGGATATCTTCCTTGAGCATCCATATATTTTTTGTATCTTGCTTCAAATTCACGGAACTGTCTGTTTCTGATGTTTGTAAATCTGTTGTGCATATCTGCATAAGCAGGAAGTTTAGATACCTTGTCCCTGATGTCCTTCTGGAAAGGAATATGCTTGTAGAAAATTCCTCGTACGACTCGGTTCAATCTTTGAATTCCCTCTGATTCGTATTTGATCCATAACATATAATCATTTACGAATTTATCTCTGTCTGTCCTGAAACGTT
>JBPOJG010000272.1:0-9583 GCA_052033835.1 Spirochaetota bacterium | reverse complement strand
ATCGACAGTACTAAATAAGAACAAGTGTCCTGATCATAAGCCGGATTCTGTCCCTGTTTCCAGGGGATAACTATTTATCTTGCCTTCCTGTCTCCAGGTCGGTCTGTTGCTCTCTACCCGCGACCAGGCGGAATCAGCCTAATCGGTCGCCTATTTGAGATTGCACCGTACAGGGTTTTCCATGCCAGAAAGATTGCTCTTTCTGCGGTGGGCTCTTACCCCGCCATTTCAACCTTACCCTTTCGGGCGGTATATTTTCTGCTGCACTTTCCGTATCCCCTTCATTACAAAAGAGATCCTGGGTGTTACCCAGTGTACTTGATTCCCGGTGTCCGGACTTTCCTCACTCCGAAATTTCTTTCTTCTGCGCAGTTATCTCACAGGACAACGCTAGAATTCCTGTCAGGCAGATTGAACGCAAGGATTTTTTACATCTGCTCCCTCTTGATCTCAAATTCCATTGGGTGCGACAGCTTTTTTAGTGAAAATTGAGGGTCAGGATAATCTCAGGTTTCACACAGGTCATACTTCATCGGAAAACACACTGAAAGATGAAAAATACTGATAAAATATTGCCTTTGTATCTTTTTTTTCATTGACTGAACAAGCTAAACAGAGTCAAATATATAAGAATGGTCATTTCCCCAATGGAGGTAATATGAGCGAACCGGAATACACATTCGAAAAAGTATGGCAAATGTTCCAGGAAACTGATAAGAAATTCCAGGAAACCGACAGACAGTTCAAGGAAACTGACAGACAGTTCAAGGAAACTGACAGACAGTTCAGAGAGACTGATAAGAAAGTCAGAAGTTTGGAAACCTTGTTTACAAGTCAATGGGGGCGCCTTGTAGAAGCACTTGTGGAAGGGGGACTCGTCAAACTCCTGAAGGAAAGAGGAATCTCAGTGGAACAGACCTATGAGAGACAGAAAAAAAAGTTCAATGGCAGAGACTTTGAATTTGACATCATCGCGAAAAATGGAACAGACGTTGTACCTGTAGAAGTAAAGACCACTCTTCGCTCTGAAGATGTGAAGGACTTTCTCGAAAATCTGAAACTGATCAAAGAAGTTTTTCCGGATTATCAAAAGAACAACGTTTTTGGTGCTGTTGCATTTCTCAGATGTGAATCCAAAGCCGATGTATTTGCGATGAAAGAAGGGCTTTTTGTCATCAGAGCTGTCGGAGACAGTGCCTCTATATTGAATCCAAAAGACTTCCAGCCAAAGCAATTTTAAGAGACTGTGTAAAAGCTTAATTTTCATGATCCCTCAACATCTCAGTCTGTCTATGGATATTCACCCAATCCTGTTATTTCTTCCGCACGTAAATTAAGAACTGTATCGGTAAAGTAATCTGATCGATGAGAAATGCCGGAATGATGCAGGCTGAAATCCGCTGAATCCCAGCCTGGATTCATTTTTACTATTCCTTCTTCTTTGCAGTGATCGCCTGAGTCACAATCTCTGCAGGGTTTCCTACATTCAGAAAAACTCCTTCAAGTTTTGTTCCTTTCAGAAGATTTGCAAACACCTCGCTCACCGACTTGCCTCCAAGAATGGAAAGAGGAGCCATCGATTCTGCCATCTTGAGAAGCAGATCCTTGTCACCGAATGCCTGGAGGGCTGCAATAAATTCGGGAGTGATTGCTTCCGCTTTGGACGCAAGAGCTGCCACTTCCGCCTTCAGATACTCAAGCTCCACTTTCTGATTTGCAGACTTGATCTTGAGTGCCAGTTCTTCAGCCTCTCTTTCTCTCTGCCTTTTGGCTGCTTCAATTTCATTCTGCTCCTTTTCACTCTTCAGTTCATTGTCTCTTTTCTTGGCAGCAAGATCAGATTCCAGTTTGAATGCAAGTTCCTCATATTCAATCTGTTTCTTGATAAAGTCTTCCTTCAGACCGAGAATCATCTGCTGAGTGGCAAGAGTGACAGTCTCTTTTTCCCTCTTGATAATTTCATTTTCCTTTGTATACTGAAGTTCTCTTTTGTCTTTTTCGAGCACAAGAGACTGCTGAATTTCTTCGTGCCTGGAATTGATGAGGGCAGTCGCAATTTTCTGATCAATGATCATCAGCTGCAGAATCTCGAGATCTTTTACGATCATTCCGTTCTCTTCAAATCTGTATCCCTGTCTTGAATCATTGACTTCTTTTCCAAGCAGAGTATCCTTCATCAGTCCTGCTGCATCATCGTAAAAAGCCTGAAGATTGTGCTTTTTCACCTCGGAACGGATCACTGATCTGAATCTGTCCGTAAGAAACTTTACATAATTCTCTACATTGAACCATTTGCTCGGATCACCTTCAAAATCCACTTTCAGTGCAATCTTTACAGCCAGCTTGCAGTAGTCTCTCGTTTCTGCTTCCACCAGATCCGACACTCTGTTGTTCAGTATTCTTAAATAAACAGTTCTCTCGCATTCCTTGTCTGACTTGGGAACACCCTTGGAAAAAGAAGCCACATCCAGAGTCTCATCATACTCCAGAAGATAAGTCTGAGGACCGACAATCACCTTTCTGTCCCGGGTCTTGCTGATTACCATTACAGCATATCCCGTCCATACATTAATTGCAACTGCACCCTCATACTTTGTATCGAGAGTAATTGTTCTAGGCGGAGTGTAAACCGGATTTCTCTCAAACGAATCGCCTGAAAAACCCTCCTCCGCATCATCTGAAACATCAGCCTTTGAAAGAAGTGAATCCACCTGCTGCCAGACTTCTGCTGCCGGAGCTGCCGCCGATCTGCTCGGTTTGTTTTTCTCCACCTCTGCTTTCAGAATTGCATTGACTTCCACAGCTTCCTTGTTTCCGGGAAACCAGAGTCTCACTACTTGATCATCCAGAATTCTTCTCACGATGACTTCATTCATAGGATTCGGAAGATACATTGCAGGACCCTTGATGAGAGATACTACCCCATTCAGTCTGTTCAGAATGTAACGTCCCTCACCGCTGGGAATCGCAACAGCGTAATGTGTATCACTTACGCCATATTTTATAATGGCATGTTCAGGTCTTGGGAAATAGATCATCTGATCCTTCCCTGTCATGAAGATTTCATCCCCTTCTTTGTAAGTTTTTCCTGTGTCCTTGTCCGTATATGCATCTATGACTTTAATATACAGTCCCTTGATTTCAGAAAGTTCAAAAGCCTTGAATTTTCTGTTCCCGTTCTTCTCGAGGAAATTTTCAGTCGGCTGAGGAAATACAACATCAGGACCTCTCACATATCTCTTGTTTCCGCTTTCATCCAGAAGAATGCAGTATTCCAGTCTTTCAAGAGTCACCGCATTTCTGATATACTCTCCTCTGGAATCCTTTACGACTTCAATTCCTGTGGGCGGTATATAAAAAGAAACTTCTGTTCCTTTTATAATGAAAAGTTTTCCGAGAGTCAGCTGATCTACATTTAATCCGGGATTCCCCGCATCTTCAGTAGTCTTGACGACGGATCCCTTCGACCAGTTGTCCTTTGCAGAGATTTCATCGTAGACTCTCACCACCAGATACTGATTGGAACGCAGATGATGACCTTTGATGACTTTCGCCATCTGACCCGGAAAAAGCGCAAAAGAAACAGGCCCGGGAATATTGATCTTATGACCCGTATTCAGTTCAGTGGAATTATTTACTGTCCCATTCTTCGGATGAGAATGGTCTTTTACCGGATTTTTAAGAGTAATATACCAGTTTTCCGGTGCAATCGCAAATGTCTGAATTGACTTTTCCAGAATGCTGCTTTGAAACCTTTTTGTCTTCTCATCAAAAAACACCGGCAAATCTGTATTTGCAAGACTCGTTTTGTAGGGCCCTACATACACATTGATGTTCCCCTTTGTCTGGTCGGAAATAAATGCATATTCATTCGGACTTAAGACCAAATCTCTTTCTCTGTTTCTGCTTGCTTCTCTGTCTTCCATTCCCATAGTATTCTCCTTTGTATTATTTATTGTGAATTCGATTTTTCATCGAATTCATACCTGCTTTAAAAAGCAGGAAAAAAGTCTGTCCCTATCGGGAAGATTTAGGGGTTTAACAACCCCTAAGACCCCGTCACCTGCTTAAAAAAGAAGGAAAATTTCTTTCCCTATCGGGAAGATTTAGGGGTTTAACAACCTCTAAGCCCCCGTCACCTCCTTTAAAAAGAAGGAAAATTTCTTTCCCTATCGGGAGGATTTAGGGGTTTAACAACCTCTAAGACCCCGTCACCTCCTTTAAAAAGAAGGAAAATTTCTTTCCCTATCGGGAAGATTTAGGGGTTTAACAACCCCTAAGACCCCGTCACCTGCTTTAAAAAGAAGGAAAATTTCTTTCCCTATCGGGATATTAACGCAGGGGATATATTAGATAATTCTAATATATCCGTCTGCTGTTTTGAATTGTCTCCAGCATTATGGAAATTAATTCAATAGACTTGTCGCCCTTCACTGTGAAATTTAGCTTTTATACAAGCCCGTACCAATACTCCTTTGACTGCAATTTCCGTCCAAGAGCATAAAACAGCAAAATATTTTTATTTCAACCTTTTATCTGTTTAACTGAAAAAATTACTGTTACCTTTAATTAATGCGACTTTGTCAAGTCGCATTAAAGCAGCAGACTCAACCGCATCACTTCAGCAGGAAAAGAACATCCTCAATGCATCATTAAATATTAATCATGGTAATTTAATTACTTTTTTAGATACAGTTTCCTGAATCTTGATCTGCGTTTCCTCTTGAAGGTCGAAAATCATTGGAGTTGTATAAAAAGGGGTTAAGCACAATCGGTGGTTTTATGCTTTTACACAGTCCCCTGCAGGTAACGTTATGTTCGCCCTGAATCCCCGATCTGAGGGCTGAAACGCAGAAAAGCCAGCTGTATGCAGGCTTTTACTGAGTTATAAGGACTGTATAAAAGCTCAGATTCGATGCAGAGCAGATAAAAGCAAATAGAATTTGACCGATAAAATCGGCTCAGTTGACTTCCATCATTTTGCGGATAATGATTCTCTGATTTGTATCCATAATTTTCAGTTTTCTTTTTATTTTGGAATCAACTTCACGCAGAGTGTCTCTGTAAGTCAGGTAAATCTTGTTCTGAATATCATAAGGAACAGGAAGTTTCTCATCCAAAATTTTTCCGGAAAGTGAAGGTTTGGATGGAGTCACAGGCTTTTCATCTACCCAGGCCAGTTTTCCGTCGATGTCAGTATAATATTCCATCAGCACGTCACCGTTCTGCTGAGCTTCCAGAGAGGAATCAGTAATATTTTCCTGCTGAAATTTTGGAATCCCTGCACTTAAGTCACCCTCTGTCTTCTGTTTTTCCGGAAAACTGGGTGTATTGTTTACAATTCTTCTCATTTCCTTCACATATACTGGAAAATTCGGATTTTCAAGATTGGCATTCACCCTGTTGAACTGAAGGATCACCTTTTTCAGGCTTTTGAAATCTTCTGCAGGGTAAACGTAAACCCGTGTATTTATGATATGGTAGACTGGATATTCTTCCGGTGAAACTGCCTGACTCAGAAAAAGGCCGAAATACTCTTTACCTTCCGAATCTTTTTTAAAAACAACTTCAGGATCTTCCGGAACATTGCTTGTGTATTTTGCTGAATTTTTCAGACTTCCTGAATTTTCATGCTCTCTCATTCTGACGAGCATTTTTATGATCGATTGGTGCAGCCTGTCAATTTCTCTGTCTGCGAACTTTTTAGCACGAACAGACTCAATAAACTGATAATTTTCCTTTTCTTCAATTCTTAAAGTGGTAGGAACCGAAAAAACCTGATAAACAGGCAATAGAAAGAGCAGAAATAAAAATTTCATGATTTACCTCATAAATATTATCGAATTCCCTTTTCTTAATAATGACTTATTTTTGCTTGCGTTCCCAAAGGACAAATGTAACATTTTGGAGAGAATTCCCGTTTAATAAAGTAAGGAGATAATTTATGAAAGGAATAAAACTGACAGCAGCAGGTCTTGTACCCTTGCTAGTCTTTGTTCTAAACTGTGAAGACAAACCCAAAAAAGCCAAGGTTCTGACTACAACTATGTCAGTTTTGGTGGATGATCCAAAAGCTGCTGCCTCCACAGGAACAAGCACCTCAACAGACGGTGTTTCAGCCGGGACAGGCACGACTGCAGCAGGTACTGCTGTGACGGCGTCAGTTTCAGCAGGAAACTACTCGGTCTCTATGCCGTCAGGAATTACTTCGACAACAGCTCCCACAGGCGATTTCACGGGAGTTACATATGCAGGAAGTCCTGCAGAAGTGGCCGGTTTCATAGGACAGGTTCCTGACCAGGGCCAGTCAAGTTCCGCAACCCTGTCTTCGAGTCTTCTGGGAATCATCGATGCAGCAATACCTGCCACTAATCTGGCAACTGCAAGTGTATTGTCCAGTTCCACATCTACAGGATCCGGAGGAAGCACATCAATTTACCATTTGGCAGTAACTACTGACAGCAGCACAAATGTGACCGGCCTTTCCAATCTGCTTTTACAGACAATAGGTACAAGCATCACAAACGGAACAGTGACAAATCTTCCGACAAGCGGCGGAACAGAGTCGACTTCGAGCAGTTTTCATGTAGTTCTGCAGGTAACATACAGTTCTTCAGGACCTGAAGTGATCGGCGTAGGAGTCAGCACAACTGCCAATTATTCTGCAAACGAAGCACTTCTCACCACATTCCTCGACGGATCCAATATTGCAAGCGGCACAGTAACTAAAATTGCCAAAACGGACACTTTCAGCGGAGCAGCTGATCCGAAAGCAGATTTTGTCTGGGTAGTGGACAACTCATCTTCTATGCAGCAGGAACAGACAGCAGTTTCGAGTGCAGCAAACACTTTCTTTTCGGCCCTTTCCAACAAAAGACTGGATTACAGAATCGGTGTGATTACGACTGCGAGCAGCACTCTCAGAACCGCAGGCGGAACAAGCTGGGTAGTAAATTCCACATCCGGCGGTCAGACTGCATTTGTGGCAAACACTGCTGCAGGTACAGGGGGAAGCGGAAATGAATCAGCTACTCATTTTGCAACCCAAGGCGTAAATAACGGAAATCTGACTCCCAGAAGCGGATCAAAACTTTATTTTGTAATCGTATCGGATGAAGGAGACAGTTATCAGTGTTACAATGGAGGTTCAACTACAACTCCTGCAACACCGACCTGGAGTCCATGCAAAGATGGAACTTCTTTTGATACTGCAAACAATGTTTTCACCCAGAACAGTTACAAAGTATTCGGAATTATCGGTCTAAATTCCTCCACTGGTCTTTCCGGAAAATGTACGGGAACAAACGGAACATCCGCTTCGAATAATAACAATCAGCACACAAATTATTACAATCTTGCTCTCGCGACAGGAGGATCTTCTGCTTCCATCTGTGCAGATGATTTCAGCCCGATCATGAGCAGCATTGTAAACGAGGCCGCTGCAACATCAAGTCCATACATTCTTTCCAAATCCCCAATTTCGAGCACAATCAACGTGAAAGTCAACGGGACAGATGTTGCAAAAAGTTCGGTAAACGGATGGACATATGATGCAAGTTCCAATTCCATCATCTTCTCCGGCACAGCCTGGCCTGCAGTAGGAGCAAACACTAGCGTAACTTACGACTACAACAGTTCCGGAACAGCCTTCCGTTCATCAGCATCCGATCAGACCCTCACAGCGTATATAGGAAACACTGTAAACAGCAGTGCAGTAAAAATCGGAATTGTAGCAATTCTTCTGGCAGGACTGACTTTGATAGGAAGAAATTACCTTTCCAAAAAGAATAAATAACTGTTTTTCTCTCTTCCGCACCCACTTGGCGCAGGACTTACCATCCTGCGCTTTTTTTGTTTTCAGATCACTATTCCCTTCTCAAATTGAGACTCATTTCCTAAAGAAACAAAAATGCTCCATCATTTTTTTTTTGTAATTTTATATAAATATAAAATTATTATCGTGTAATAAAGTGTAAACCAAGGAGAGCGAGAATGAAATACGCAAAATTATTTTCCACAATAGGAATTCTCTCCATCGCAGCTGTTATGGCAGGATGCGAAGGAAAAAAGAAAAAAGCTAAGATTCTGACTACTACTACTCAAATCATAGTAGACAAGAAAGGTACAACAGCAGGCGGGGCAGCCCTGACAACAGCAGGCGGGGCAGCCCTGACAACAACAGTCAGTGCAGGTTCTTATACAATCAGTCTGACAAACGGTCTAACACAGACAGCTACACCCACTGGGGATTTTACAGGGATTACTTATGGCGGAGAATCATCTGAACTGGCTGGATTCGTAGGGCAAGTTCCTACAGGAAGCGCAACAAGTTCAAGCACTTTAGGTTCATCTCTTTTGAATACCCTGAACACATCTGCTACAACAAACAATATTGCAGATACAGGCGGGGTAACGATCATCTCTTCAAACAACATTACAAAAACTGGCGGGGGAGTGACAATCTATCATCTGACAGTGACAACTGGCAGTGCTACAAATGTAACCACTCTTTCCAACCTTCTTCTTTCCACAATCGGCCTGAACAAGACAGGCGGAACAGTGACAGGACTTCCTACAGCAGGTGCGACAGAATCATCTTCTACTACATTCCATGTGGTAATGCAAGTCGTATACAGCACAACTTGTCCTTCTTCCCTTGGAATCGGTGTGAGTACAACTCCTAACTACAGTAACACAGAAGCTGTTCTCTCCGGTTTCCTGGATGGAACGAACGTAAGCTGTGGAACAGTGACAAAAGACACAAAAACAGACAGCCTGACAGGTGCATCTGATCCGAAAGCGGATTTCGTATGGGTTGTGGATGACTCAGGTTCTATGTCTGGTGAGCAGGCACAAGTTCAAAGTGCAGCAAGTTCTTTCTTCAGTGCTCTGACAGCCAAGAAAATTGACTACAGAATCGGTGTAATTACCACTGCAATGAGCACTCTGAAAACTACAGGCGGAACCGACTGGGTCACCAAAAATACTGCCAATGGACAATCGGTATTTGCTTCCAACGTAGTTGTAGGAACTGGCAACAGTACTGAATCTGCAATCTACTTTGCTGAGCAAGGCTTGAACAATGGAACTTTAACTCCAAGATCAGGTTCCAAACTTTACTTTATCTTTGTGTCCGACGAAGGTGACAACTATCAGTGTCGTGCAGGCGGATCTAATCTGACTCCAGCAGCTCCAACACTGTGGAATCCTTGTCAGGGTGGTACAGCATTTAATACATCAAACAACATCTTTACTCAAAATGGCTATAAGGTGTATGGAATCTTAGGAGTTGACGCTGCAACAGGAAATGAGGGAACGTGTACAGGAGCGGGAAACACTTCTGCTATGGATGATAACAATAAATGGCCGGCATACCAGCAATTGATAACTTCTACTGGCGGATCAATGGCTTCAATCTGTGCTACTGAATTCAGTTCAGCAATGACAAGCATAGTATCTCAGGCTGCGGGCAGTGCCAGTCCATATATCCTTACCAAGACTCCAATTTCTTCCACTATTGTAGTGAAAGTGAAAGGTGTCCAGGTGGCAAACAGTGCATCCAACGGATGGGTGTATGATGCAA
>JBPOJG010000328.1:0-4125 GCA_052033835.1 Spirochaetota bacterium | reverse complement strand
ATGGATTATCCCATGCCAGAGAATCAATAGTAATCGCATCCATGATCAGAAATGCAGAGATCAGAGAAACAGACCGACTTCATCCATTCACTGCGAAACTGAAATGAGTTTTTTTATACATGAAACTTCCATCTGTGATGAGGGTGCTTTTATCGGCAATGGGACTAAGGTGTGGCATTTTTCCCATATTCTGAAAGGATCGAATATCGGAGAAAACTGTTCCTTTGGCCAGAACTGCGTAGTCGGGCCGAATGTTAAAATTGGAAACGGCGTCAAGGTTCAGAACAATATTTCAATATATGAAGGCGTTGAAGTGGAAGACGACGTATTTCTCGGTCCCTCAATGGTGTTCACGAATGTCATCAATCCTCGAAGCTTCATTGTCAGGAAGACTGAGTTTAAGAAAACTCTTCTGAAAAGGGGATGCAGCATCGGCGCAAATTCCACTATTGTATGCGGAGTTACAATCGGAAGGTATGCACTTATCGGTGCGGGTGCAGTCGTGACAAAGGATGTCCCTGACTTCGGAATGTTTTACGGAAACCCTGGAAAGCTTCAGGGCTGGGTCAGCGTAGCCGGTAACAGACTGCATTTCGAAAATGGAAAGGCAATGGACAGTTTTGACGGAACTGAATATGAGATCCGTGACGGACTCTGTTTTCAGATTTCCAAGAGCTGAGAAAACTATGAAAATAAACTTTAATGATTTAAAAATACAGTATAATCTGCTGAAAGCAGATCTCGATGTTTCCATAGGAAAAGTCCTGGAAAAGCAGAATTTCATTATGGGTGAAGAGATTGCAGCTCTTGAAAATGAGCTGAAAAACTTTTCCGGAGCAAAACACTGCATCACCTGTGCAAACGGAACTGATGCCCTGCAGATTGCACTGATGGCTGCGGGAATCGGGCCTGGAGATGAAGTCATTACAACACCTTTTTCATTTATTGCAACAGTGGAGGTAATTGCTCTTCTGGGTGCAAAACCGGTATTTGCAGATATAAATGAGAAGACATACAATCTAGATCCTGATAAATTTCTTGAAAAAATTTCTTCCAGGACGAAGGCTGTTATTCCGGTCAGTCTTTTCGGTCAGGCTGCAGAAATTGACAGGTTCAACGAGATATCCGGAAAAGTCGGCATCAAGGTGATAGAAGATGCTGCACAGAGTTTTGGAGCCAGATACAAGGGCAGAAGAAGCTGCAGTCTTTCTGAGCTTGCCTGCACGAGCTTTTTCCCTTCCAAACCTTTAGGATGTTATGGAGACGGGGGAGCGATTTTCACCGACAGTGATGTTCTCGCAGAAAAGATCCGTTCCATCCGCGTGCACGGTCAGGAGAGAAAATACTATTATCAGTATGTAGGTGTCAACAGCAGGCTCGATACAATTCAGGCAGCAGTTCTTCTTTCCAAGATGAAGCTGTTTGCTGAAGAGTGCGAAAAACGGGAGAAGGCTGGAGCCTATTATACTGAACTTCTGTCAGGAAAACAGAATATCATTACACCGTATGTAGAAAAGTACAATAACTCGGTTTATGCTCAGTATGCACTTCGTTCTACGGACAGAGAAGCAATTATGAAAAAGCTGAATGAAAATGAGATACCGTCCATGATTTATTATCCTCATCCGCTTCATCTGCAGAAGGCGTTTGCTTATCTGGGTAACAAGGAAGGGGATTATCCGATCACGGAAAAAGTATCCAAGGAAATATTCAGTATCCCGTTCTCTCCTTATATCACGAGAAAGGAACAGGAGTATATTGCTGGGCTGGTTTAGGGCATAGGGAAAAACCGCCCGCTCACAAACTTGGAAGCTGTTTGCCCCAGCAGGCCTCCCTACGGTCGCCGGGAATAGGGAATAGGATATGGTGATTTTGTTTTAAATTTCACAAAAATGTAAACTAAAATTTATTTAAGTCGTCTAATTCTTCAGATAGGGAGAATTATATGGCGCAAAATTTCATTTCACTCGTAGATTCACAATCTCCGCCTTTCAGTTTATTTTCTGATGCTTCTAAGTCCGTTCAGATAGTGGTCACAAATATGTTTCCTGCATTCTCTTATCCAGGGAATTTATTTAGGCAGAATTTCTTTAATCTTGGTTATTTAGCTGAAATAGATACAAAGTATGAGTTGTTAAAGAATTATTTTGTATTTCTTTCAAATACCTGAGGATGCAGAAATGAAAACATCATTAATTTTATTGCTTGCTTTCGCTTTCCGCAATCCCCAAAAAAAAGAAAGCGATCACAGGAAGTATCTGCTCCCTGCTGTTCTGCTTGCGTTTTCTCAGCAGAGCTGTGCGGCGTATGCCAGTGTTTACTGTATTTCCAGCTGTGATGCTCCAAATGCTCAGGCATTCAATTGTGAGTTCTCTAATAATACTTTGAACTGCAGAAACGCTTCAAGTGCTTTGGTTTCTCAACGAACTTATAATTCTGCGAAGGATTTTGTTTTGGAACAGAAGACTCTGGGAATAGTAAAGGCTAAAGCAGTTCTGGAAAGCGGGATAACGGCCTCAAACACATTTGATTCGTCAGGAAGGCTGCATCTTGCTGAATACAGCAGAACATCCAGTGCAGGTGATTTCAGATATAAAAATGAAAAAAGAGAATTTGGGAGTTATGGTGAATTCGGCAGACCGGTAAAATCAACATATACCTTTTATTTTGAAGGTGATATTTTTTACGGTCTTTCTCCTTATTACGGCAGTTATCCAGAGAAGTATTCTTATGATGATGCAAACAGAAAGATGAGATCAGAAATTCAGAATTATTCTTCTGCAAAAACTCTGACCAGATCTTTTAATCAGGAAAATATTCTTTTTTATGAATATGTCGGCACAGTCAGTTCCAAGGGAACTTGCTGTGATATTAAATCGACTCTCAGAGTGTGTTACTGAAAAAATCATGAAATATGTATGGATAATAATGATTTTTCTGTCGGTAGGGTGCGAGACAGAAAAAACTGAAATGAACAAGGCAAATACCAGAGCTGGTCTTATTTTTGCCGCTTTGAATTCCGATAAACCTGCAGTAAATCCGAATTCGGCAGTTACTGCATCTGTCATACTTTCCAAATCTGCTTTATTTTTTGATGAAGACAGAAGACAGAGTTTAAATCTGAATACAGTGCAGCCTTTGGAGTTGCAGGTGAGTTCTCCGACAGCTGCTTTGATTGCAACTGACGGATCTGAGTTTATTCTGACTGTGTATTCTCCTGCAGGAGTAAAGCTGACTTCTTATCAGATGGCAGTTCAGACATCCGATTATCTTTCCGGCAAAGGAACTTTCTTTTCTTTTTCTTAAACAGGAACATACAGACTTGAGGTGGAGAGAAAGTCAAAAACAGGCTCATTTTATATGTCCGTAATAACAAAAAATATAAGTTCTGCAACGAAAAATTAAACCGGTGTTTACAATACTAAAAAAGTATGTATTGAGACATTAGGACAGCCGACCGGCGGATTCACTGAAAGTGCAGGCCCCTGTCCAAGTGCAGGAAGAATTGCGCAGACCTCTGCCTATCTCCGCTGTTCCTCATTTATCGGAACAAAAAGCTGCGAAGGTGCCAATGATACAAGAGGTGCATTTTCTCCCTGGGCATATCACAGCCGATCCTATTACTCTGCAGACCATACTTTGGACTCACTTACTTCTCTCTGTTCCGGCGGTTATCTGGATGTGTGCATCAGGCATTTTTAAAAATGTAAAAACAGATATGATTTCGATGGATCAGATCCAGGATATGCTTTTCAGTGAATATCAGCCTGTCAAAAAATTCACTTTGATTCCTGTGCAAAAGCAATGCATAGAGTTTTATTTTAACAACTCAGTGAAAAATAGATTGTAAGAAGTTATTTAGAAAAAGCCTGAAAAGCGGGGTCGCAGCAGCTTTAAAACCTGCTAGGCAAACTTGGAAGTCGCTAATCCCTCCAAAAGGATCAGCCTTTTCTTACTTTTTTTAAAAGCAGACGTTTGAAAACGGGTATTTTTAACTGCGAAGCTGCGGCTGAGCAGTTGCGAAAAATTAAAAGGATATAAAGACCGAAAATTATGATAAAAATAATTACCGTAGTCGGAGCCAGACCGCAGTTCATTAAGGCTGCGGCCGTAAGCAGAGTTATC
>JBPOJG010000210.1:0-5554 GCA_052033835.1 Spirochaetota bacterium | reverse complement strand
CACTCTTCCACTTTCCATCGAAAGTCGAATGCTCGAAACACAGTTTTTTTACCATGTTTTTATATAGACCGTACTTGGCAACATTTATACTTTTAATCGAAAAGTTTTCTTGTACTATTTCTTTCAGGCGGCTGACAGCGATTTCCAGATGAAGTTCACCGATTCCGAAAAGTTCCAGCTGTCCAGTGTCTTCCTTTATTTTGCAGGCAAGCCCCTGATCCTCCCATACAAGTTTATGGATTCCCTTCTCCAGATTCTCTCTCGAAATGTCAGAATCCGGCTCCAGGAGGATGGAAAAGTCTTTCTGGATACCGGACTCCGTATCCGCCAAAGAAACCTCTATGTGTTCAGAATAGAGCCTTTCTCCTATGGAAAATGAGCTGTCCTGAAGAACAAAAATGCTTCCCGGGAAAATTTCATGTACAGACTGAAACCCGCCCGGAACAATCTGCAGGATCTCATGGACTGCATAGGGTTCAGCGTTTCTGTAGACTGTGTCTTTGGGCCTGAGTCTTGAGTTGGATTTGAAATATACAATCTGACCCAGATGAGGATTGTTCTGTCGTTTGAATGCAATGAATTCTCCCTCGTCGGGATGATCTGCATCCCGGGAAATAATGGAAATAAAGTCGAGAAACTCTCTGACTCCGTTTCCGTTCAGTGCACTTCCGAGAAATGCAGGGACAAATGCGTTTTTCCTGAAGCCGGAAGACATTCCCTGAAGGATGATCTTCTTTTTGTCCTTCAATGAAAAATATTTTCCTGTGAGTTTTTCATCCCATTCGATGAGACTCAGTTCGATATCTTCATTCACTTCCTTTTCGAGAAAGGAATATCTGATTTCTCCTGCCTCTGTTCTGTAAAACATAGGCACAGCGGGTCTGCCGAGAAGACTTCCTACATCTGAAAGCACTTTGGTGTATTCCATACTCCTGTCCGACTTATTGAGGAAAATCAGATAGGGAATGTTTTTGGCCTTGATTTTTTCAATGACCGCCTCTGTCTGAGAACGGATACCGGCAGTCACATCTACAAGAATCACGGCAAACTCCACTGCAAGCAGTGCTGAATCCACCTGCGGTGAAAAATCCAGATGCCCCGGAGTATCTATAATATATATATAATATATTTCTTTCTTATGTTTGTACCGGACAAGTACGGTGGAGGATGTGATGGATATTCCTCTTTCAATCTCTTCTTTCAGAGTGTCCGACTCGGTTGTTCCGTCTTCCACACTGCCCGGACTCGGTATCTCTCCGGTCTCAAAAAGAATTCTTTCCGTAAATGTAGTCTTGCCTGCATCTATATGGGCAAAAATTCCAATATTTGCAGTCTTCGGGATCATGTGGACAGATTTTGAGGATGACCCGCCTAGGTCGAGTGAAATTGGACCATATGCATTTTTGGGCAGCGCAGTTCCGGACTTTCCGACTGCAGGAATCAGACTTATGTATGGATGAATCTTATGTGTGCTGCCGGATGCCCGGGAACAGAAGGATGCTTTTAACTGAAGAACAGTCTGTTCATGCAGGCTTATTTCATGTACTTCAGAAACACAGCCAGAAGTCCTGCGGCACCAAATACAACTCCAATCATCCATCTGACCAGTTCCACTTTCACCGTCTGAACTTCCAGTCTTACATCCCGGATTTCCAGTCTTACACTATGAGTTTCCAGTCTGATCTGTTCAATTTCTCTCTGGAGCCGAAGTTCTGTGTTCTTCAGTTCCAGCCTTATATCCGATTCCGTGTTCTTCAAATCCTGTTTCAGGCTCGATTCGGATTCTTTCAAATCCTGTTTCAAGCTGATTTCGGTTTCCTTCAGATCATATTTGCTTGCCGGTTCTGTTTCGTAGTATTTTCCGAGCAGATTCGCCAGTTCCTTTGACTGAAGTTCCGTGAACTTTGCTTTTTTCAGAGTTGTGTACACTTCCAGTGTATTCATATTTTCCATACTTATACACTGTGTAAAAAAGTGTCAAGGACTGATTTTTTCTGTCAGAGTTTTCATTATAGGTGAAATTAAATGCCAAGGGAGTATATTTACGTGTTCAGTTTCAGATATATTTTCCTGCGTCTTCATATCAAAAAAATGCTTGTCTTTATGAAGAATAAAATATAATGATAAATTATATTGGCTCAGAATATTTTATTGTTTACTGAAACGGAAGTATTTGAAGATGATCCAAGGGAGTTAAAAATGAAAGGAAAATTTATCTGCTGTATCCTGTTTTGTTCTGTCTTGCTTAAATGTCTGTCTGTGAATGAAAAAAAGATCAGCAGTGAAAGCAAAGCCAGTGCGAAAAAAGTCGAGTCTGAATATTCAGTCAGACAAATGCCGATGTATGTGCTCGGAACCTTTAAGGTAGGGCAGAATTTCTCTATTGTAAACGAGCAGTTGGGGAAACCGTCCAAAATACATACTTTTCCTGACAAATTTGAAGCTCATATTTATCAATATAAAGGGTTTCAGCTGATCTTCGAAAAAAGCCCTTCAAATCCAGACAGAATCTATGCTGTCCAGCTGACTGGCAATGAATGTCCCGAGGAAACCTGCCTCGACAAAATCTGCCTTTCTTCCTCCAAGGAAGATGTCCTGAAAATTTTGGGAACTCCATCCACTGTCAAGGATGCTGTAGATGAGGTTACAGGAAAAAATGTATCAGCCACTCAGTATTACTCCTACCGGGATACTGGAAATTTCAGTCTGGAATTAAGCGGAGGAAAAGTAACCAGTATTAAAATTACGGATACACTTACTCCGGCGGCAAGAGATGCAGACGTGTACGGATTCATTGGGGCAGTCAAAAACAAAGACTACTATAAAATGGCACAGCATCTTGATCCTCTCTTTGAGGGAAGTATTGAGAGAAAAGCAGTACCATTAAAAAAGTCCCTCATAAAGTTTCTAAAAGACAAAAATAAAATGACTGATCTTCTTTTCGGTTCAGAACACGGATTTGCAGATCTTACAGCAAAGGATCAGCAGTTTGAAGGTCTCCGTCTTTTTAATGACGGCAGAAGAGGAAAAGTGTTCAAGTTCAAATCCGCCAAAGGGAAAACAATAGAGTTTGTATACAATATGAGTCACCAAGGATGGAATATCTGGGAAATCAATTTGTACTAATATTTCATTACAATGTATTTATTTTTATCGCATGGAAAGAAATAATGGCGATGCTCTACCCCAGCTCCTAAGTCCACTCCCCACTCCTGACGTCGCGGAGAGTGGACTTAGGAGAATACTTTGCTGTAATAGAGAAGCTTTCCTTCTCACAGCATAGCTTCCTTCCACAGCCCCTCTCCATAACGAAATCTTTGCCCGTTATGGAGAGGGTTGGCCGGAGGCGGGGTGAGGTAAACCCCTTGCTCGCAAGCTCGCAACCCAGCAGGCCTCGCAGTATTCCCCCCTTGCTCGCGAAACTCGCAACCTAGCAGACCAACCTTTTGGCCGCCGTAGGCTCTGCAAAAGGTTGTCACTCAAACGGGCCGTCCAGGTGATCGCTGGAAACATAGCCGTAACTGAATAGGCCAAGCTTTACCTTGACCCAGGGGGCAGTGTTTCCAATTTCAAATTCCTTTATATCCTCGGCGACTGTGATGACATCCCCTTTCTTCAATGTCTTCTTGAGCGCAGCGTCTGTCCGGGCTTTTTTACTCAAGAACATCTTTCCGGGCTCCTCTGGGTCAGGAAAATAGATGGAACTGTCCCAGACTTTTATATCATCCTGCATCGCAATGTATTTCCCTTCTTCGCGATACGGGATCATTAAATCACATCCCTGTGTGCATTTCTGAGGATGATTGATTTTCTTTTCAATGCTTCCGTCTTCCTTGTAGTGGATTTCTTCTCCGCATTTGATAGGATCTGACCTGTAATCTATTGCTACATTGCAGGAGGAGATTTTTAATGCTCCTGACTCGTAGTACTCCAATTCCTTTCCAAAAGGAACTGTAGCATATGGACTACCTTCCTTTTCGTAACGAGTTAATTCCAGTGGAGCAATAACTTTTTTAGATTGCCAGATATGTTCAAGTATGCTATTTTTATGAAACCATAAGCTTACTCGAATCGCTGAATTCTGGAAGGATTCATTAGATATGTTATCTGATTTTTCCTGCCAGCTAAAATCTGCCTTTTCAAACAGACCATCCAGTTTCTGTGTTTGTGGATGATATTCTACATGATTGGAAGGTTTGGGACGGATATGTTTTTTCCGTTTCAGTCTGCTTGGATCATCTGAACAGACTAGAAAAATAAACAGCAGACAGAATTAAAAATATCTTTTTTTCATTAAAAATACATCATATCATCATAGATCGGATTTGTATTTATATGTTCATGGGTTGTATGTCCCCAATCTTGATGGATTGGCAGATCTGTTCCGGGTGGTTTCAGTTCAGGGTTTTTCTTAAAAAGAGTATTCAATCCATCAACATTTTTAGTTACAAGTAATTTTTTGATAACCGGCCAGAGAGGTGACTTAACCCATTCGATTGCCATATTCGGTTTAGATTCATTTCCGCATTTTTTCCTTTATCGATGAGGATGTCCTTTCCTCCCTGTCTAACATACAGTATATCCAATGCCTCTCCTTTTCCATGAGTGTCTACACCAACAGGTTTGTAATTGACTGCACTGATCACGACTGTATCCAGACCGCTTTCCTTGATTGCATTCGCAGTATTTAGCCAGACCTGAGCGTTCGAATTCCCTATCTTGTCCGGATTATTGTCATCATTTATCTGAAGAAGAATCTTCTGACCATATACGGTTACTTGATGAACACTTCCCAATTTAGGATCAGTAATTGTTTGATACGTATTCATCGCCATCAGTTTTGCCACGTGAGGATTATTCGGAAGATCTTTTTCCAATTTGCTCAACACCTTTTCTATATCATTTTTACTGCCCGAAAGTTTGTAATCCCTGTCGATTTTTACATCAGGAAAAGATTTCATCGCATCAATGACTTTTACTTTCTCTTCCATAAATATTCTCTTCAGTTCCCCTGCAGGCACATTGCTCGGACTGAAGTCGTATTGATTTTTCATATCCGTCCAGAATTTCAAGTCGGATTTCTGTGAATCAGTATTTCTGATTGGATTTCCATACGGAAATTTCTGTACCAGCCAGCTGCTCAAGCGAGACAGCCGAGCATAATTTTTAACGGGCTTTCTTTGTGACCGAACTGATCTCTTTCAGTATATTCTGCAGAACAGAGATATCTTTTATCGTTCTGATTTCAGGAAGTAAAGCCAGGCCTTTGGAACTGAACTTGGCTTCTAAAGCCATCTCAATGCTGAGATAGAAAGAATTTAACTCACCTTCTTCTCTGCCTTCTTCCTTTCCTTTAGAAAAGGCGTGCTGAATTCCTGAATTGTAATCCAGGTCGGCCTTGAGGCGCTCTTCATAGAGGATACTAGTCTTTTTGTCGTGAGAAAGAATTTTCAATTCAGAAATGGCTTTTTTTACTTTTGGATTTTTTCTTTCCAATGTCTTCATATCGCTCTCCTTCAGGTTCTCGGCCTCTTTTAATAAAAATACCCAGTCT
>JBPOJG010000436.1:0-12075 GCA_052033835.1 Spirochaetota bacterium | reverse complement strand
CTGCATTGACTTAAAAATTCATGATAGTTCATTTATTTTTCAAATGTCAGATGCATATTATATGCTGACCAGTATTTCTTCATATAAATCTTTCTCAACTATCATTTTAATTTTTATCAGTAAATTTTGATTTACCTGCTCACCTTAAACCTTCGGCCGCATTCGCCTGCAGGTGGGGCGTTTTTGGAGTTTTGCCTAGATTCGATAGGCTCACTACAAGTGCCGGCGGTTGAGACTGTGTAAAAGCATTAAAGATGAGGTTCACGCGGAGCTTGCACTGAGCCGTTGTCGAAGTGACGCGGAGTTCGCGGAGCAATGATTTCCCTACGCTATTGATCCAATTTTGACTAATTTTGAAATCGGCATTAAAACTGAGCTTTTACACAACCCCAAATCCCTGCTTTTTCCTGACTTTTTATTTTGCTGAGCAGTAACCTTTTTTAAACCTTTCCTTGATCAAAAATACAGACTGACTCCAGTCTTGATTTCTGCAGCTTTGTCCAAATAGACATTTCCTGCCACCCAGCCTCTGCTTTTTAATGATGCTCCTAAAAAGATTTCCAGGGAATCGGATACGGGTACAGAAACGGATGCCCGCACTAGAGCTCCTGCCTCTGTTTCTGCAGTCCAGAATTTCTGCTGATACGGCTGAATCCACAGATGAATTCCCAGATTCCAGAATACTTTTTTTCCAAGAAGAGAAGAAGGATATCTGATGAGTTCCAGTTCAACACCAGGAAGTTTTCTATAAGCATTAATATAAGTATGATATATAAATAAAATATTTATATTTTCCTGTTTAAACAGGAAATGAAGGTTTGCAGAATATCCGAAAGGGGCAAGATAATGTGCCGCACCTGCATTCCAGTAAAAATCTTTTCCATTGAAAGGACTGACTGCACGGAATCTTCCATAACCCAAAAGAGAAGGATTTAAGAAATTGATGTAAGAGAGTCTGTATTGAAGATTCAGATAGTCCTGTTCCTGTTTTGTGAGATCAGAATGTCTTTTATCGTTTCCGTACATCAGAAAATTCTGAACCCGTACATTCAGATTTGTTTCATTGCTGTATTTGATGTATCTGTCGATTCCGGTTCCGCTCGGATGAATTCCTCTCATACTGTAAGGTTCGTTAGGCCTGAAAAGATCATATACCCAGGCATTGCAGTCAAGCCCGACAAAATCTCTTTTGGAAATACTGCGTTCTGTCAGATTCGATTTGATCGTAAAACCGTCAGCAGATCTTCCCGAGCAGGTCTGAAGATAGGCCGTATTGCTGACTGAATTAATAAGTAATGATGACATATCAGAGGAAGGATCAGTTCCGAATACAAAACTGTCCTTTCTCAGATGCAGATTCAATACTGTCTGAGACTCCATACCTGCAGCAGAAAGTCTGACCATTTCTGAGGGATGATCTTTTTTCAGTCTCGCAAGATCCTCATCCTTCACATGACTTACGCTGATGGAGGATGCGAAAGGTTTTGCGATATAGACATCATTCTCTGATGAAATGTTTCTTCTTCCAAGAACTGCCCTGTGCCATTCCTCATGCATCCAGGAAATGTTTGTCGGAATCGGGAGAGCATAAAACAGATAATCAAATACAATCATACTGATTCTGCTGAATCTTGGATCGTTTCGAGTTCTTTCAAATTTACCAAAAAAATGCTGAATACCTCTGTGTGAAATCTGGATAGAATTTTTTGTGAGATGAAGGGACTGTTCCATACTCGGTACAGGAGAACTGTTCTCTGTCTTATATGAACCTCTGTCTGTATTGAAAGGCAGATCAAGAACAGGAAATGAATACACCTGAGGAGGTATGAGAGACTTTTCTTCCGGTTCAGAATAAACATTTATTGAGATACAAAATATTGCAATTAATATGGATACTTTTCGGAAAGATGATACATTCATTTCGAGTTCAGAATGAACAGAAAAATTGTACTGCAGTTTCTTGTACAGTCATCGAAGCAGATTTTTACTTTCGATTCTTGATCGGTTCCAGAAGAGATTCCAGTCCGTTCAGTCTGATTTCATACATCGTCTCGAGCAGCACGCCCAGCTTGCCTTCCGGAAATCCTTTTCTCTGAAACCACTCAAGATAGGATACTGGAATATTGCAAAGCAATGTTCCTTTGTATCTGCCGAACGGCATTTCCATTTTCACAAGCTGAATAAGTAATTCAGGATCAGGAATCATCTGCATATCAGCAATTCTGTTCTCTTTGGATTTTACTCTGTTTTGAATGGAGCCGGATTAAAAAGTAAGCGTTCATAGAATTGCTTCTATTTTAATCTGACTCTTATTCTGTCAACTGATAAGACAGAATTTCTGATTGCCGAACAGGCTGTTTCTGTTTTTGATGAATAATATGCAAATCTTGCAACTCGATGATTTGAACAGTTTTATTGACAGCCGAAAGGCGGAGGCAGAAATGAAAATTCTGCGGGCAGGAAGAAAACGTGCCTACCGCCGCAGACCGAGGGATCCGGAAGAAATTGCTGTTCTGAATCAGATCTGTCTGCTTCGCTGGAAAAAAGCAGAAGAGGAAGGCAAGATACGTTATATCTCAAAAACGAAATGGTACTATGATCCTTCCTGAAGATATCATAAATGAATTCAATTCATTGAACGGGAAAAACAATTTTGAAAAGATGATCGGCACTGTGGGAATTCTGACACATCTTCTTGATGAGAAGCATAGACCAGTAATTGTCGGCGGTCTGGCTGTGGAGATCTATACTAGAAATGAGTATACCACTGTTGACATAGATCTGATTTTGAATGAGAGAGCAAAAGCTGATGAAATACTTTCTGAACTTGGATTTCATAAGCAGGGCAGGCACTGGTTTCATCCGGTTCTTCTTGTAAGCCTGGAGATTCCGAATTTCGTGCTTGAGGATGCTGATCCGGAAAAGGTTTTAGAACTGGGTCTTCCAAATGGAATGAAAGTTTATGTGATTGGGCTGGAAGACATCATTCTTGACCGGCTTCGTGCCTGTGTTCACTGGAAATCTGAATCGGACTGTGAATGGGCAGAGCGGATGTTTTTCCTTCATAATGAAAGGCTGGATATTGAATATATGAGAAAAACTGCAAAAAGAGACAAAACCTTGGAGCAGTTTGAAAAGATGATATTGTCATTATAGAAATATATGGGATATATATTTTACAGATCATTCAGTATTTGCATTTGCCTATTTGAGGATCTGCTGAAGACCAGTAACCGTCTCGCAGGAAAAGCAGAATACATCCTGTCACAATGCAGGAACTGGAAGAAAAAGAATGATCAGGGAAACGGGGCGCAAAAACATAAATGCGAATGTGAGCACATTTTTCGACTTTCGTCATATCGGGCAGATATTATGAAAGTTTGCAAAGGTCTCTCTAGAAAATATCATATAGAAGAAACGGATTATCCTTCCAAAAAAAATCCAATCCTGTAAAAAAAATCGAAAAACCATACAATAAAAAATATTGGATTCCGTCATCCTTTACAGAATGTCGGAACAGGGAATTTTGGTTTTAAGGCAAGACGGTAAAATGGATTCACTCATTCAAAGACTGATCAATTTTGTAAAGAAGAGAGTCAACTCTCTCGAAGATGCAGAAGACATAGTGCAGGATGTCTTCTCTGTCTTTATAGAAGGAAATCTGGCAGAGACTGTGGAGGATTTATCGGCTTGGCTTTTCCGTGCTGCAAGAAATAAGATCGTTGATCTTTATCGAAAACGAAGCAGTGCGGCTGATACGGGACAGTTATCCGGTACTGAAGAATCGGGCACTGAGTTTGAATCCGGTAAACGATTTTGGGAAGAGCTGGAAACGGCTCTTTCAGAACTGCCGGAAGAACAGAGGACTGTATTTGAGCAGAATGAACTGGAAGGAAAAAGTTTTCGGGAAATCTCGGAAGAGACTGGAGAGAATATCAATACTCTTCTGTCCCGAAAAAGATATGCGGTGCTGTATCTGCGGGAAAGACTGAAGAACCTGTACGACGAAATGACTGAAGAGACGAGGTAATGAATATGTGGAGAATTGCAAAATTTATGAAATTCTTAATTATAGGTGCACTTGCAATAGGTGCTTTCAGTGCAGGTGCGATGTATCTTTGGAATGCGCTTATCCCTGAACTGTTTCACGGACCGGTGCTGACTTACTGGCAGACAATAGGACTTCTTGTGCTGAGCCATATCTTTTTTCGGGGCGGTCATTTTGGAGGAGGTCACAGATGGAAGCATGAAGCCTGGAAAAGAAAGATGCAGGATAAAATGGATAAGATGAGTCCTGAAGAGAGGGAGAAATTTCTTTCTGAATGGGGCGGGCACGGATGCTGTCACGGTCGCAGACACAGAGAAAAAGAAGCAGTCTGATTTCGGCAGCGCGGCGAAGCGGTTTTGCAGATTTCCTCTGCGGAGCCGTCTTCGGATATTTGTATTTTCGTATTGCAATATTTGCAGTCGGCAGAAATTCGCTGGACATCTGATACTGTATCCAATAGCAAAGCGTACAATTTTAAAATAACAGACGGAAGCAGTGATGCTTATGACAAATCAGACTATCATTATGTAAGATGCATCCGGTAATTACAGTCCGGGAATTGATGCGACTTGACACAGTCGCGCCAATTGAATTTTCAGGAAATCTGTCTTATTGATGAGATTTTCTATTCATTCCTATTTGTTTCGAATATGTACTTTGAAGTATTTAATAAATAATAATACATATAGATGATCAAACGTCTCAGTGGATGCGTTTCTTCAGTTCTTCCTGGGAAATAATTCCTTCGACCGGTTCATAAAAAATTGGGTCAATCGGGACCTTCACTTCAACGTCCTCATACTCTACGATATCATCTTTGGGATCATAACTGATAATTTTGGGATATGCACGGTATTTTTTTTCAATCATCTTCAGAAGGTCGTAGTTTTCTCTGCTGTAGGAAGGAACTTCCTTTCTATCCGTAAACTGACAGAAATACTTCGGTTTTCCCAGCCAGTAAATCATCAGTGCTGTTCCTCGGTCGCATCCAGGATCGAGCAGAATGCCGTACAGTGTTTCATAATCGTCATCCCAGTTATGATTTTTTGCGAGCTTGTAATAACTGACAGCCGTTTGGATATCTTCTTCTTTCATACGGCAGGAATAAATCTCCAAAATCCTCAGTCAAATGCAAAATAACCGCTTGACTGAGTTCTTTTTTTGAAAAAACTAGTCAGGGGTTTTATTATGACAATTCTGATATCGGGTACTTTGATTATACTTGCTCTGCTTGCTCTTACAAACTTTCTGGAAGTTAAATTCCAGACTTTTCAGGACGCAAGCCTTCTGAAAAAGATTCTGATTTATTTGGGAAATTCAGTTCTCTCGTCGGTAGCTATGGGGTTTCTGGGAGGTATGCTCGGTGCAGGGGTCGGAGATGAAAGTGCCGGTGATGCAGTCATTTTTCTGCTTTTGGCAGGACTTGGGATCGGATTTGCTCTCGGGCTGATTTTTACCGGTGTCTGGCAGTATTTTGCCGGCTGACAGAGGGATATTTTGTAGTGACTCTTGGGATGAATTATATATATAAAATCTGCTGGAACGCAGAAAAAAGAAATATTGAAAACTGTGCAAAGGGTTTTTTCCTTTTAAAGTGTTTGTTATTGGAATTATGTCGGTTTGCCAAATAGATAATATTCGCGGAGGATTATAATTATGATGAATGGGAAATGGAAACTGTTGATAGACTGCCTTCCGTATATGGCAGGAATGCTCGGATTAAAATACGTAATTTCTGAAATTCTGGGATTTTCCGGATTGATTGATTTTGCGGATGTGGCTCTGGTTCTGACCGGCGGTATTTTCCTGATCGGTTTTATGCTGGCAGGAACAATGGCGGACTACAAGGAAAGTGAAAAGATTCCTGGAGATCTGGCAAGTATCTTTGAGACGTTTGAAGAAAGCATTCATCAGGGAGTCAATGCAAACAAGACTCCAGTAGATAAAAAGATCTATATGGCAGGACTCAGAGAAACAATCGATTCAGTTATGAAATGGCTTCTGAAAAAACTTCCTCAGGAAGAAATGTATTCTTCTTTGAATACTTTGGGAACACTGGTCTGCAAGTTTGAGAAGGAGGGCGTCAATGGAGGACTCTGCGGAAAGATGTTCGGTGACATTCACAATATCCGAAAACTTGTCACAAGAGTCGGAGTGATTTCTCGGACAGGATTTCTTGCAACAGGTTATGCCCTTCTTGAGGTTCTGATTGCCTGTATCATTGCCGTTCTGATGATTGCAAAATTCAAGAATGTCATTGCAGAAATGATCATCATCGCATTTGTCACTCTGATTTATGTATATATGTATAAACTTATCAAGGATGTTGATGATCCTTTCGAATATGATCCAGACGGAGTGACCGGCGTTTCCGAAATTCCTCTTTTTCCTATGGAAGAATATATCGAAAGACTGGAGAAGAGGATAGCTGATGGAAACTGACAAGTTTGATGTTATAGTCATTGGAACAGGCCCCGGCGGTGAAGGAGCTTCCATCAAGGCTGCAAAGGAAGGAAAGAAAGTTGCGGTCATTGAAAAATGGGACAGGGTAGGGGGCGGATGCACTCATTGGGGAACTATTCCAAGCAAGTCTCTGCGTCAGGCAGTTCAGCAGCTGGTCGAAGTCAAAGCAAACCCACTTTTCGAAAGAACCAACGTTCAAATCACTTTTCCTGAACTTCTGAAGACTGCAGAAAATGTCATCTCCAGACAGGTCAAGATGCGTCAGGATTTCTATACCAGAAACGGAATAGAAATTATCAAAGGAAAGGCAAGATTCAGAGATGAGCATACAGTCGAAGTTGTTCAGCCGGACAAGACGATTTCAGCAGTCTGCGCCGCTGACTATTTTGTAATCGCGACCGGTTCAAGACCTTTTCGCCCTGCAGACATTGATTTTTCTAGTCCCAATATATTTGACAGTGATACAATTCTCAATCTGAACAGAACTCCTTCCTCGGTGACTGTATATGGAGCAGGCGTGATCGGATGTGAATATGCCTCTATTTTCCGAAATTTGGGAATCAAGGTCAATCTGATCAATACAAGGGACAAACTTCTCTCTTTTCTGGACGACGAAATCATAGATGCGCTTGCGTATCATCTGAGAGAACAGGGAATACTGATACGTCATAATGAAATTTACAGCAAAGTGGAGACAGTAAATGATGGCGTAATTATGCATATGGAATCAGGAAAACAGATAAAGACGGATGTTCTCCTCTTTGCCAACGGAAGAACAGGAAATTCGGAAGGATTGGGTCTTGAGAAACTGAACATCAAAGTAAACGGCAGATCCCAGCTCGAAGTCAACGATAATTATCAGACTAGCGTAAGTCATATTTATGCCGTAGGAGACATTGTAGGTCATCCAAGTCTTGCAAGTGCTGCATACGATCAGGGAAGATTTGCATCCACTCATATCATAGACGGGATGTGTGAACACAGACTTGTGGAAAATATTCCGACAGGGATTTATACAAGTCCTGAAATCAGTTCCATCGGCAAAACGGAAAAGGAACTCACTGCAGAAAAGGTTCCTTATGAAGTGGGACACTCACTTTTCAAGAGTCTCGCAAGAGCTCAGATTACCGGAAGGACTGTAGGAATGCTCAAGATTCTCTTTCACAGACAGACTTTGGAGATTCTGGGAATTCACTGTTTCGGAAGTGAGGCATCTGAGATCATCCATATCGGACAGGCAATCATGTCTCAGAAACCGCCTGCAAACACACTGATGTACTTTATCAATACAACCTTCAATTACCCTACAATGGCTGAAGCCTACAGGGTGGCGGCGCTGAACGGAATCAACAGGGTATTCTGACTGCATATGACAAGACGAAGGAAATGGCTGATTCTCTTTTCTGTATTTTTCAGTTTTTCCTTCATCGCATATATTCTCTTTCAGATCAATAAATCCAAAATAGAAGCAGCAGTACTTGAAAAAATTCAGACACTGAGCGGACTTAATCTGAAAATCGCCGAAAGGAAACTGATCTTCTTTCCCGAGCCTGGAATTGTGCTGAGCCAGGTTCATATGGAAAATTCTGAATTCAGCACAAGAAAAGTATTTCAGGCAGATGCAGAAGAAATTTCATTTCATGTTACTTGGAAGTCTCTTCTAGGCAGGGAAATCGGGATTAAAGATGCAGCAGTAAAAGGTATGCGATTTCACTACTTTTTAGAAAAGCCTGAAAAAAACAAAAAAGAAAAAAAAGAACAGAATGAAAATCCGCTTCAGGAGCTGAAGAAATTTTCTATGTCCGCATTTTCGGTAGAAAGATCATCCGTATTTATTTACAAGGATGATAAAGTTATGGAAGATTTTACTGTTCAGGAATTTTCGATAGACAATTCCCTCATTCAGGGGCTTGAGATATTTTTGGATATAAAATATCAGGAAGGTCGGGCAAAAGGAAAACTCATTTTCCGGAACGATTCATTTTCCGAAGACTTTGACAAATGGAAATTTTCAGCAGATGTGGACTTTACTTCTTTCAAATACAAGTTTCTGAAACCGTATTATTCTTTTTTTCACAAAGCCGATTTTGACAGATCTGAGCTGACGGGCAATATCTATCTTACCAAGAAATCCGGAGAGACCTTTTTTCGAATCAGCACAAAACTGCAGGCTACGAATCCGAATTTTTACGGAATGCCCGCCCTGCCGCCTCTCGAACTGAACAGTGTACTTATTCTTCATTATAAACCCTGGAAACTGATTTTTGAGACTGCAAGTGTAAATTTTGGATCAGTTGCAGTCGGTTCTGCCACCGGCGAACTCAGTCTCGGGAAAAATGTAAATCTTTACTTGAACATCTATGCAAATTATGCGGATCTGGAAAAACTTATTGAATTTATCACTTCATTTTTTTATTTTACTCTTCCTCCGGGAGGAGACAATGTCACGTTTTCAAGTACGATGATCGCAAGAGCAGATCAGGTTCGATTTAAGGATTTCCATCTAGGTCCTGCAAGAGTCAACCTAAACATCATCAACGCAAAGGTGGGGATTCAGATCTTGGAAGGAACCCTGTACGGAGGAAAGATTAACGGGAGCGGGACTGTAGATGCCTCCTATGCACAGACAAGTTATTCGTTCAATGTAAATGTAAATGAATCCGATGTGGAAAAAATCATTACAAAATATTCAAAAGAATCTCTGATAAGCGGCAGAATATCCTCTGAATTCAGTTTTTATTCCATTGGAAACACTTCGGACGAATTTATAAAAAATTTTATCAGTTCCGGTTCTCTAAAAGTGGAGAACGGAAAACTTCTGGGATTTGCAAACCTCTACAAACCGATTATGCAGATTGGAAAACTGTTGAATTTTACTGGTCCGAAAGGGGAAAGCACTGAGTTTAAGTCAATTGCTTCCAAATTCAGAATCGGACAGGAAAATGTAGAAGTAAAGGAATTTAAGCTGGTCGGCGTGGGTATTGATGCTTCAGGAAAAGGAAATGTGGATTTTAAACTGAATTCGGAATTTCGTTTCAATATAGGGCTTGCAGGACTTGCAGGCAAAGCTTTCAGTGTCCCTATAGTATACAAAGGAAAGCTTCCTAATGTAAAAGGCTATATAGATCCGGTCTGGCTGGGAACAGTTTATATTGGGAGCACAGTCCTTCCAGGGCCAATCGGAACGACGGCAGGGGGACTTGCAGGAAATGCAATTTCAGACTATGTGCATAGAGCCATCGACGGCTTAAGGGAAGTATTCACGATTGGTAATGGCTCAAAAAAGGAGAACGAGAAGTGACTGAACAGGTAAAAATCGGTGTCATTGGCGGAACAGGTCTATATGATCTGGATGGAATGGAAAAAATGGATGAGGTGTTTCCGGATACTCCTTGGGGAAAACCTTCTGATAAAATTACAATAGGAAAGTTCAAAGGAAAGCTGATTGCGTTTCTTCCAAGACACGGCAAAGGACATTTTATATCCCCTTCAGAAATTCCAAATCTTGCAAACATTGCCGCTCTGAAAAATCTGGGTGTTGAAGAAATCGTTGCATTCAGTTCAGTCGGAAGTCTTCGTGAAGAAATTGCACCTCTTGACTTTGCGGTTCCGGATCAGATCATTGACAGAACGAAACACAGAGAGTCTACTTTTTATGGAAACGGTCTTGTGGCACACGCCCCATTCGGAGATCCGTTTTCCAAGAGTCTTTCTGACAGAATCAAAAAGGCCGCAGACAGGATTCAATTGAAAATGCACACAGGAAAAACTCTTGTATGTATGGAGGGTCCTCTCTTTTCCACGAGAGCTGAATCAAAAATGTACAGACAGTTCGGCGGGGATCTGATCAATATGAGTGTTCTTCCTGAATCCAAACTGGCAAGAGAAGCAGAGATTGCTTATCAGATGGTCTGTATGTCCACTGACTATGATTCCTGGAAAGAACACGAAGAAGCTGTGACTGTGGAAATGGTTATTGCTAACCTGAACAAAAATGGCGCAAATGCAAAAAGGCTTCTTGCAGAACTTGTGCCTGATCTCGGCAACGGTGATGATATGAGCCTCAAAGGAAGTGCAAAATTTGCGATCATTACATCTCCTGAAAAAAGAAATCCTGAGCAGATCAAGAAATTTCAGTATCTGTTCGGAAAAGATTTCAAATAGAAGCTGTCAGAACAAAAAGGTTTGCAGTTTCTGCAAAAAACTGAAAGCGGCGTTTCGAAACGTCGCTTCAGTTCTGACTGCATACCATAAATAAAATATCATGAAAATTTCTGATTTAAACCTTTCTCCTGAATATGAAAAAATCTGCGAGCTGATGTTTGCAGACGATTCAGCTCAGGCATATCTGCTTATTGAAAAATATGAAAACAGAAAAGACCTGATGCCTCTTCTCTGCATCGCTGCCGTGGAATCATTATGGAGAAATGAAGAAAAAAATGCAGCACTTGATCTTCTTAAGCCTATGATAACTCCGGCACAGGAAGACTCTCTCAGAGATTGTGCGCATTATTTTGTATGGTGGGGAATTTTTTCTCTCCGTCTGGCAGAGTCAGTGAAGGCTGATCCTGAATTTCCACTGGCACCGTTCTGGAAAGAAATCATTTTGCTGGCATTTTATAAGTCGGGAAACGGAGGTGGTACATGTTATAATTATGGTCTGCTTCCAATATCTGCAGTCCTCGAGCACATTCTGGAAAAACATATTTATATGACAGATCTGAGTGATTTCTTTTTTGAGGATCTTCCGGATGAACTTGCTTCACTCAATACGGAAACTTTGAATCTGTCCGAATGCCTTTTCACCAAAATGAAATTCAAAAACTGGACAAATCCTCACGTGAAAAGTCTCATCATCTGGGGCGGAATTCCCTACAGGGCAATGCGAATCCTCAGAAGGACCTTTCCCAGTTGGACGGATGCAGACAGACTGCAGGCCGCAGATTCTATACTGAAAATAGCAAAGGAATCAGAGTCGGTCGGAAATCGGGAAGAGGCTGAAAAATGGGGCGGATTTGCCTGCAATATGCTGAAACTGATTTCACCTAAAAACCGAAAGCGAGCTTATTATAAAAAAAGAGGACAGGCGTATCTTTTCGCCGGCAGGACTGAAATGGCAGAGATATGCTCTCGAAAGTTATGATGCTGACTGAACTCTGCACCGGAAAATCCGCCGATATGCAGATTCGAAGCAATTAAAAAATAATTATCAAATGTCATATTTTAAAAATTTCCGTGATCTGCCGGATTATTTTATAACTTTCCCCATCTGACCGTTCAAAAATTTAAAATATCCTCCAAAACCGAATTCCTTTTCCCAAAATTCAACCGATGAACCGATTTTAATCAGGCATCTGATATAGACTGAGAAATAGTTTCGCAGCTCTTCCGAAGTCTGAATAACTGATTTTGTTTTAGGGGGAATAAAAACATCCGCCAGAAGATCTCCCAGTTCCTGAGTTCTTGAATCAACAAGAGAACTGTAATCATAGACTGTATCGCTCATATAACTGGCTGTTTTGAACAGGCAGATTCTCAAAGCGTTCAATGCATCGTTTCCGGTT
>JBPOJG010000156.1:0-33807 GCA_052033835.1 Spirochaetota bacterium | reverse complement strand
GTCCGAAAAATGAAGATCATCGGAGTGGACACATCATCAGGCTTCGACGGCGGAAAAAACTTTCCTCTTCCCCCGGACATCATCTGCGAAATAGGCGTAAGAAAGCTTGAAAATATTTACGCATCCGGTCTCTGCAGAAAAATGCTTCTCGTTCCGATCGGTTTTCCTGAAAGGAAGTTTATTGCAGAAGACATTAAAAAAAGAAAAATCTTTGAGGGAACATTCCTTAAAAAAAAGGAAATTCTGAAAATCAGCAGAAGAAAAAATGATTCAGACAAATATAGAAACGGTTCTGCAAGCTTCATCGGAGGTTCTTTTGGTATGGAGGGTGCTGTATTTCTTTCTGAGAAAGTTTTTCGGCTTATAGGCGGAGGAATATCCAAAATTTTCTCACCTGCATATTCACAGGAATGGATTCATTTTCATCCGCATCTGATGTTTTCAAAAATCACAGAAAACTTACCCGAGGACAGTTTCTTTAAAAAATCAAAGGCAGCAGTCATCGGTCCCGGACTCAAGGCTGAAGATTTTTTTTCATCAAAAATAAATATATCATCATTAATAAATGCTTCAGGGAAATTTTTTATCCTTGATGCAGGATCAGTAGACATCTTCAGGAATTCCCCTCTGAACAGAAACTGCATATTCACTCCTCATTTCGGAGAACTGCAGAGGCTTTCGGAAAGGAAATTCAATTCCCATATGGAAGCATCTCTTTTTCTTCCCGAACTTGCGGAAAGACTGAACTGCTGCATTCTTCTGAAAGGTCCGGTGAGTGCGTACTGTTCTGCAGAAAGAGAACTGTATTATTTTCCCTCACCCAATCCCCGCCTTGCAGTAATGGGTACAGGTGATATTTTTTCAGGGCTGCTTGCATTCTTTCTGTCCAGAACAGAAGACATGAATTCTGCAGTGCAGGCATCAGTTTCCATATTCAGAAAAACAGCAGAAATTCGGAAAAAGTCTGCAGATGTTTCGGACATATTACGATTTATTGAGGAGAATTTTTCATGAGCAAAGGCTACCATTCCAGATCACCGGAAGAACTGAGAGCATACCTGGACAGATGGAAAAACAAAGACAGAAAAAAAAGCTGGAGAAATATCCTGATATTCCTGGATCTTCTCCTGCTGATGTTTGTATTTTATCTTGTATCGAAGAAACTGGGTTCAGGAGGTGAATACAGAAAATCTTCTGAGAAGAAAATTTTTGAATCCATTGAATGGCAGCTGACCAGATCAAACACAGTAATCTCAGAACAGCTGGGATATTTTCTTTTTGCAAAGAATCTGAAAAATGAAGTCATCATTCCGGATAAACTGAATGCTGTGCTTACTCTGAAATCTGAAACAGGGCTGATCTGCAGAACGGAAACCTTTGTGCTTCCTAAACAGAAAATTCAGTCCAACGAAAGAGCTTATTACAGCCTTGAATTTCAAGCAGGAAAAAAGTCGGAGTATCCTGAAGAATGTTCGGGACTCTTCCGTCATCCTCCGTTTCCTAAGACAGTTTATAATGTTTTTGACTTTTCAAAAAAATACAGAGTGGATATGATTCTGGAACTTAAGAGCAAAGAAACAAACCTGAAATTCACAATTGAAGATGAAAGACTAGGATTTTGATTTCGGCTTCCCTTTGACAGTTCCGAATTTTTTCATTTTGCCGTCGCGGTCCTTATATATTTTCTTGATTTTTTCATGAAACTCAGGATAGTTCTGAAGTACTCTGTAAAAACTGTCCCTGTCAAGACTGTAGAGATCGCAGAAATCTACAGCACGGACAGTGGCTGATCTGGGTCTGCTTTCAAGAAGGGCAAACTCTCCGAAAAATCCGCCTTCAGATATGACAGCAATCACTTCCCTCGAAAGATCATTCAGCACTTCCACCCTTCCCTGTGCTATGAAATACATTGAACTTCCAACTTCACCTTTTTTAAATATATAATCTCCCGGAGTAAATACAGCAGGCTTAAGCACCATTACAATATCCTCAATGAAATCTTCAGAAGCTCCTGCAAAAATGGAAATCTTTTCGAATACTTTCTTGTTCAGAAACATGGCAACCTTCAGCCTCAGCGCCTCAGGAAGTTCTTCCATGATTGAGGTCTCATCATACCCTCTTCTGTTCTGCCAGATAAAATCATAGTAGCCGAAAATTTTCGCCTTCAGGTCTTCCGGAACCTTTCTGTAATTCAGAAAGATGTGAATCTTTTCCATTTTTTCGGTGAATACTGCTTTTGCATAGTCCACCTTGGAAAGCAGATTCGTAATATTACCGATAATATAACCGTACAGACCGGCACCGATAATCATGACTATCATCGTAAATATTCTCTGCGGGTTTGTCTGAGGAACGATGTCTCCGTATCCGATTGTAGTCAGAGTTGTGACTGTCCAGTAAAGTCCTTTGATATATATTGTAATTTTGTCTGTTTCACCTGCAGATCCTCCGATGAGAAGCCAAAACACTGCGATCCAGTGAGCACTCATTACTGAAACAAGTGCAAAGAAATAGATCTTCCTTTTACTGAGTGAGTGAAAGCCCTGAGATTCAGATTTCAAAGTCTTTTCTGAAAGTCTGACGAGCAGGAAAAATGAACAGAACAGAAAATATTTTGAATAATCCGGGAGAATTCCGAATGCATCAGAAACAGAAAAAAGAATCGGCATCACTGAAAGGATATCGAGTATCAGAATCAAAGTCCTGTTCGGAATCAGTGCAGGATGATCTCCGGCAAACACCTTGATCCAGTGAAAAATCAGATTTCCGCACAGAAAAAGGTATGAAAAAAAACGAAACCAGTCGAGCAGTTCAATAGAATAATCGAAAAGTGCACAGAGAGGACTTTCAATGCATGAGTATATCATTGCAGATATGACTAAAGTTTTGATTTCAAATCCTTTTTTTTCTGACATGGTTGTACAAAAAATTATAAAGAATACAGGCTTAAACGCACAAGATTTTTTTTGTTGTAAAAGAGAATCCGGTAAAATTTTAATGCTGTAGATGGCAGGACTGAAGGTTTATATCATTGAAGATGACAGAATTACTCTCTCTCAAATTTCCTATTTTCTTTCTAAAAGAGGAATTGTCATTTCCGGCCATTCTGAAACAGGGGAAAATGCTCTTAAAGAAATCCCTTTAATCAAACCTGATGTGATCCTCTGTGATATTTATCTGAAGGGTGAACTCGACGGAATTCAGACATCAGAAAGACTGGCAGAGATCTATCCCTCACCTGTGCTCTTTATGACTGCAAATGACGATCAGGCCCTTCTGGAGAGATCCATTCATGCAAGACCTATGGCTTCCTGAAAAAACCTCTTAGGTTTGATGCTCTTGTCAATACTATCCAGCTCAGCTTCGAAAAATTTCTCACGGAAAATCTTCTAAAAGAAAAGGAAAAATATTTTCAGACAATTCTCAGCGGAATCAGCGATCTGTCACTGTTCACGCTCAGTAAAGACTTGAAGATATCCTCCTGGAACGATACGGCAGTGAGGATGTATCAGTATTATGCATCTGAAACAATCGGAAACCCATTCTCTATGCTTTTCAATACTCTGTCAGATTTTCCTCTTTCGGAAGGGGATTTGTCCGTTGAATTTCAGGACAGAAAACTGCACAAAAGAAAAGACGGGTCCGTTTTTTATGCTGAATTCAGAATTACTGCTCTGGACAGCAGTGAAAATCCTGGGGATGATTATTCGGTTCTGATTCAGAACGTTCATTCCAGGGTAATTCTCGAAGAGGAAAAAGAAGAACACAGGGTACGTCTCGAAAAATACAGTCAGGAACTCGAAGAAAGAGTCAGAGAAAGAACTGCAGAACTGAAAGGTCTGAATGACAGTCTGAAGAATGAAATTGAACTGAACAAGTCTTTCCAGAACATCATACTGAAAAATCAGAAAAATCTTCTGGAAGCACAGAAACTCGCTCATATCGGCGATTGGGAAATTTATTTCGATTCAGAAGAGCTGATCCTTTCTCCTGAAGTATTTTCAGTTCTGGAAATTTCAGAAAACGCAGTCACACAGAATGAATTTCTGGAAATCATTTATGGAAAGATTTCAGAGGGAAGCATACTGGAGCATCTGAATCAGAGACTTCTGAATGAAAATGAAATCAGTTATGACAGGGAATACCAGATTTCCGACAGAACAAAATATCTGCAGATCAAAATCAAACCGATATTTGAAGAAAAAAAACTGACAGGCATTTTGGGAACTCTGCATGATGAAACAGAAAGAATTCTTCATTCCAAGGAAATCAATAAGGCTCTCGAAAAAGAAAAAGAACTGAACAGACTGAAAAACAGATTTGTTTCCATGATTTCGCATGAATTCAGAACACCTCTGACAGTCATACTCACGAATATTCAGCTTATGGAAAAATTCGGTGACAATTATTCAGAGAAGGACAAGGAAATCAGATATTCGAGGATTTACAGTTCATTCAAGAGAGTCAATGATCTGCTTGAAGATGTTCTTCAGGCAGGCAAACTGCAGGAAGGAAAATTTGCATTAAAAAGAGAAGAAATTCAGCTTTCTGAATTCATCAGAGCAAATGTCGATCTGGTCAATGAGGAAGAAAGAATTTCTGTCTTGATGAATATTGATGAAAAACCGTCAATCCATACGGACAGAAAGCTCCTCGCTCATATCATCACAAATCTGCTTTCCAATGCACTCAAATATTCTCCTAAGGAAAGTCCGGTAGAACTGAAAGTAATTTCTCAGGCAGGCGAGCTTACCGTAGAAGTCAAGGATAAGGGGATTGGAATACCGAAAGACGATATGGAAAAGGTTTTCGAGATTTTCCACAGGGCAGGAAATGCAGATTCGTACAAAGGAACCGGCCTTGGGCTTTCTCTAGTGAAAGAATATACAAGTCTTTTAGGCGGAGAAATCCATGTACAAAGTGAAGAGAATATGGGTTCTGTGTTTACATTCAAAATTGGTTGGGAGAAAACGGCGGAATAGGTTCTTGTCGACAGGAGCGAACAAATCTGTCGCCTTGCGGCTATTTCGAACGGAGCAGCGAAGCGAGAAATCTTTAAGTATTATGATTAGTTGACTTTATTCTCGAAGGGAACTTCTCCGCATAGAATGCTTTGATATGTCTCCTTCCTTTGGTTGACCCTCAGCCTTTTTCTTTAACAGCCTCTGGTTCCGACTTTACTGATTCAGGTGTATTCCCTGAAATAAACGATTCAATCTTTTCTGGAATACCGAGTCCATTGATGACATCGAGAATGATCTTGGAAGCGTTGATCTTTTTATAGAGCCTTTCTGCTTCCAGTTTAATAGTCACTCTTTTGCTGTAGAGAAGAATCTCCAGTTCAGAAAGAGTCATATCCTTCGGATCTTTTTTGGAAAAACTTTCGGAATCGGAAAATGGGTTGAACGGAACTTCCGGTTTCATCAGAAAATCACTCTCTTTAAAAGAATCCTGATAAAGATACCGGATATGATAAGAATGGATACTCCCATCACAAGAGAAGGAGCGTAACTGTTTCCTGGAAACTGAAGTTTCAGAAGTTCAAAAACTGCATGAAAAATGAATCCGGTTCCGGCCAGTATCCAGAAGAAAAAATAGGATATGCCGATCAGTAAAGCAATTGATTTTCTTGTGTTCTCATTGAACTTTTTTCTATAGTATACAAAAAGAAGTTCAAAGTAGGAAAGAATCTGCTCCATAAAGGCAACAAGATAATCAACTACTCCAGATCTCGTTTTCTTTCTGCCCGAGCTTTTTTCTTTCTCAGGCGGTTTCTTTTTAGCCAATCAGTCGTCTTTTCTTCTTCTGGAAATAAGACCTATCAGAACACCGAGTCCCAATCCTACTCCGATCCCGATCAGCGCTGATTTCTGCGGATTTTCAGTGATGTACTCACCTACCCTGTCTAATACTTCTTTTGCCTTGACCTGAGCATCATCTCCGATCTGCTTGATTTTTTCTGAAATATCTGATACCTGCTCCAAATAATTCTCCCTGGCTCTTTTCTTGATGTTGACTGATTCTGCTTCCAAAAGTCTGATCTCTTCTGCTAAATTTGAGTTTTGCATTGTAATCTCTGGGAAATAATTATACGAAACAATTCAGATTTTCAAGCTTTTTTTGAGGAATGAGTGAAAAAAAAGTTCTGCCTACCGCTCTTCGAAATGACAGAGCAAGGGTTATAAATTCTCGATTTCCTTCAAGCTCAATCCAGTCAATTCTCAGATTGATTCAGCATCTATGCCCTTTTCCTTCATTTTCTTGGCTACTTCCAATCTGCCTTCCAAACTTCCGGATTTGACCCCGTCGTTGAATGAAGTGTCAATGACTGCTTTCATATCCCGATACACTTTCAGACTTTCTTCGTATTCCTGCAGTTCCTTCTGACTGTAATTTGCTATCTCCGCATTACGGAAACATTCTTCACCGAACAGTTTCTTGAAACCAAAGTCTGTATATGGATTCACATATCTTGCTTTCACAGTTACAGTCAGATATGAATTGGAACGGAGTCAAGATGTTTTTGGATTCCCTGTTCCAGGTGAACCAAAGGCGAAACCTGCATCGGTTTCCTAAGGAAGACGTTTTTTGTTTGTGAACGGACGGAAAATTTCCCCTACTCCCCATCCCCCGTGGTTAACACTTTTTTTGACCACGGGGACACAGGGATTGTCTTTCTTATCCTTTTCCCTATTCCCGTTTTTTTAATGACAGGTAAAGCAGTGGAAAAAAACTCAGAAGAAAGGGATTTGGGATGAAAGTACACGAATATCAGGCTAAAGAGATTCTGAAGAGACATAAGGTAGCTGTTCCTTTCGGAACTGTCATTGACAAAAAGGAAGACGGCCCCAAGGCATACGAAGAAGTTGCCAAACTTGGTCCTGTCGTAGTTGTAAAAGCGCAGATTCATGCGGGCGGAAGAGGAAAAGGCGGCGGAGTCAAGGTGACAAAGACCAAGGACGATGCATTGGCGGCAATTGATAAAATACTCGGAATGCAGCTCATCACTCCTCAGACCGGCCCTGAGGGAAAAAAAGTTCTGAAGGTTTACCTTGAGCAGGGAATCAATATAGACAAGGAATTTTACATCAGCATTCTGCTTGACAGATCCATCAAAAAGACGATCATCATGGCATCAAAAGAAGGCGGGATGGACATTGAGGAAGTTGCCGAAAAACATCCTGAAAAAATCATTAAAATTGCAATAGATACCGGTGTGGGACTTCAGCCGAATCAGGCAAGAGAACTTGCATTCAAACTTGGTCTTCAAGGCGACGCTCTGAAAAGTGCAGTTCCTTTTTTTCTCTCGCTCTACGATGCTTATATGAAGGAAGACTGTTCTCTGCTTGAAATCAATCCTCTGATTCTGACAAAAGAAAATCAGATCATTGCCGGGGACTGCAAGATCAATTTCGACGATAATGCACTGTACCGTCATGCAGAAAATGCCGGATTCAGAGACAAGACGGAAGAAGATCCGTTGGAACTTCAGGCAAGTGAATTCAACCTGAACTATGTGAAACTCGACGGAAACATCGGATGTATGGTGAACGGTGCAGGTCTTGCAATGGCCACTATGGACATCATCAAACTTGCCGGTGCAGAACCTGCAAACTTCCTGGATGTGGGCGGCGGGGCCAACGTCACGACTGTGACCAACGGCTTTAAGATCATTCTCGGTGACCCGAACGTGAAGGCGATTTTTGTAAACATTTTCGGAGGAATTGTCCGGTGTGACAGAGTGGCTCAGGGAATCGTGGAAGCGGCTAAGGCTGTGAACATCAGAGTGCCTTTAATGGTCCGTCTGAAAGGAACAAATGCTGAAGAAGGAAAGAAAATTCTGTCTGACAGCGGCCTTACTATCATTGTTGCAGATGAACTTTCTGATGCAGCGCAAAAAATTCCAGCACTGATCAAATAAGAGGAAAATATGGCAGTTCTCATAGACAAAAATACAAAAATCGTAGTTCAGGGGATCACAGGAAAAGAAGGTTCATTTCATACTTCTCAGATGATTGAATACAACACTCCGTTCGGATCCAAAGTAGTGGCAGGAGTGACTCCGGGTAAAGGCGGAACCAAAAGTGAACATGGAGTTCCTGTATTCAATACAATCCATGATGCAATCGGAAACGAAGGAGCAAATGTAAGTGCAATTTTTGTTCCTCCTGCTTTTGCAGCAGATGCAATCCTGGAAGGAATATTTGCTGAAATTCCTCTGATTATCTGTATCACAGAAGGAATACCGGTTCATGATATGACCAGAGTCTATAATGTTCTGAAACATTCCAAATCCAGACTCATCGGACCGAACTGTCCTGGAGTCATCTCACCCGGCAAATGCAAGATCGGGATTATGCCCGGATTCATTCACAGAGAAGGAAGAATCGGTGTCGTCTCTAAATCGGGAACTCTGACGTATGAAGCAGTCGGTCAGCTCACAAACGCAGGTCTCGGACAGTCCACATGCATCGGAATCGGGGGAGATCCAATCATAGGATCGAGCCATATAGATGCACTGAAACTTCTGAGTGATGATCCTGATACAGACGGAATCATCATGATCGGAGAGATCGGAGGAACTGCTGAAGAGGAAGCTGCTGCATTTGTAAAAGCAAACATCAAAAAACCGGTAGTGGGATTCATTGCAGGTCAGACTGCGCCTCCCGGAAAAAGAATGGGACATGCCGGAGCAATCATCAGCGGCGGAATGGGAACAGCACAGTCCAAGATGAATGCAATGAGAGATGCAGGAATCCATGTATGCCAGTCGCCGGCAGATATGGGTGCAACAATGAAAAAGGTGCTGGGAAAATAAGATGAAAACACTCAGGACTGTATTCTTTATATTTCTTTTCGCAGGTGCTCTGAATGTGCTCGTAGGTCAGGCAAAAAAGAAAACAAAGGAAGAAACTGCAGAGGTTCAGAACAGACTGAAACTCTCCATGAAAGAACTTGTGCAGAAGGCAGTGGAAAACAGTCCTGAGATCAGAAATACATCTTTTGAACTCATCAAGACAGACAGTGGATTTTTGAAGTCGCAGTCCAAGTATTCTTGGCGTTTCCTCGGAAATGTGGATTCACAGAAATCCATTCTGCCTGACAATTTGGCAAACTTCTTTACTGGAACGAAAACTTCTCAGGACAAGTACGGAGCAGGATTTGAAAAACTGTTCCAGACTGGAACCTATTTCAAACTGGAAGCATCAAACACCAGATTTGACTCAAACGCATTTGAAGATCCTGTCAAAAATGCTCTGAACGGATTCAGTGCTCTCGCAATCCCGCCTCTTTATACAGGTGCAATCACAGCGACACTGAGTCAGGATCTGATGAAAAACACATTCGGTCTGCAGGACAGAAATATTCAGAAGATACTGAAAAATCAGGCCGAAATCGGAAAACTGGATCTCACATACAAACTCTCGAACACAGTCGTGGACAGTCTTGTCAGTTACTGGGGTTATATGATCTCCGACTCTTCAGTCAAGACAATGGAACAGCTCCGAAAAAATACCAGAAATATCCGGGATCTGACTGCACAGAAAACAGGACTCGGACTTTCTGAAGGATTTGAAATCAATCAGTGGAATGCACTTCTTGCACAGAGCGAAAATCAGCTGGAAAGATCCAAACTTGAAAAAGAGGAATCCAGAAGAAAACTCATCAGAGTTCTGAATCTGCCCTCAGACACTGAGTTCGGTGAAATCACTGATCTTGCAGAAGAACTTCCTTCGGATATGAATTATGAGAAGGATCTTGACTATGCATTCAACAACAGGACAGACTGGAAGGCATTAGGCTTCCGAAAGGAACTAGTAAACCTCACAATGGAAAATGCAAGGGACAGCAGACTGCCATCAGTTAAAGCTTCTGCAATGTACTCAGCAAAATCACAGACACTGATTTCCCCTCAGCACAATTTTACCGACGGACAAAACGGTGTATTTACAAATAAGTACAAGGAAATGTCCGCAAATATCAGAGTCACCTACCCTCTTTTTGATCAGGGGGTCTATGCTGAAAACAGAGATGCAAAGATTCAGGAGTTTCAGGTGAAAATTCAGGAAGATGATCTGAGAAAGGAAATCATCGATGATGTCAGAATCAAACATGATACAGTTCTCATCAGTCATAAGATTCTCCTGAATTCAAAAAAGATGAAAAAAGAATCTCAGGCCTATTACAGAGGGCTTTTCGGAAGTTATCAGGCCGGAAGATTCAATGCACTGGCTGTAAAGAATGCGCTTGATTCGCTTGTTCAGAACGATCTTCAGGAAACCCAGGCAAAAATTAATTATAATATAAACCTTCTGAGATATGAGGTAGCCAAGAACTCTCTTCTGAATAAATTTGAAATTGATGTATCCAGGATTCTTCCAAAAATTGAATGAAAGAGGAAAACTTTTATAATAAAGTTTACAGTCTAGTATCGAATGTGCCTTTAGGAAAAGTGGCAAGTTACGGTCAAATCGCCGTACTTCTGGGACATCCGCGAAGCGCAAGAGCAGTCGGATACGCACTCAGTTCACTGAAGAAGGACACGGAAGAAAAAATCCCCTGGCAGAGAATCATCAATTCCAAAGGAAGAATCTCATTTAAAGGGGATACATTCCGGGCAGAACTTCAGAAAAAACTGCTTATAAAAGAAGGAATCGAATTCTCTGAAAATGACTCAATAGATATGAAAAAATTCGGCTGGTTCCCAAAATGAACAATAAAGTATGCACAATTACAATAGCAGGTTCTGATTCCGGAGGCGGGGCAGGAATTCAGGCTGATCTGAAAACATTTCAGGCAAGAGACGTATTCGGAACCTCAGTCATTACCTGCATCACTGCACAGAATCCGCTGAATGTGACAGGCATTCAGGAAATTTCTGCAGATATGATCGAAAGGCAGATGGAGTCAGTACTGTCCTATTTTCCGGTAGGTGCCGGAAAGACTGGAATGCTTTTTTCAAAAGAAATCATGTTTTCTGTGATTTCTGTATATAGAAAATATAACTTCCCCCTTGTAGTAGATCCTGTTATGGTGGCCAGCAGCGGAGCAAAACTTCTGAAAGAAACCGACATTGAATTTTTAAAAAACGAGATCATCCCTATAGCCGATCTAATCACTCCAAACGCGGATGAAGCAGAAATTCTTCTCGGTGAAAAGATTTTTCTCGAAAACATTGAGGAATCCTGCAGAAAAATATACAGTATCTATAAAGTTCCTGTTCTTCTGAAAGGGGGACACAGACCTGCAGAAAATTCTGTGACTGACATACTTTTTGACGGGAAGAGTGTTCTCAGACTGGAAAGCCCTCTTCAGAGAAATCTCAGCACTCACGGAACAGGATGCACCTACTCTGCTGCAGTATGCGCTGAACTTGCAAAAGGAGAAACTCTTCAGAATGCTGTCCGGAGTGCAAAAAAATATCTTCATGAAACACTTGAAAAATCTGTATATTTGAATAACATAAAATCATTAAATCATAATGTATAAGGAATCGTCATGCCTGAATCAGTCCTCAGAATAAAAAAAGATTTCAAAATAAAAGTTCCCGGTGACAAATCAGTTTCTCACAGATCTGTTCTTTTTTCTGCACTTTCTTCAGGGAAATCGAAAATTACTAATTTTCTCGAAGCAGAAGATCCGCTGAACACACTGAAATCTTTTGCAAAAATGGGACTGACCTACAGAAAGACTGCTCCCTTTGAATATGAACTGGACAGTCCCGGAAAGAAAGGACTGAAAGAATCCTCCGAGGTTCTGGATTTCGGAAATGCAGGAACCGGGATCAGGCTGTCTGCAGGACTGCTTGCCGGTCTGAAAGGAATCAGATCCGTTCTTACAGGAGACGAATCTCTCCGAAAAAGACCGATGAAAAGAATCATCGATCCTCTTACGGAAATGGGTGCTGACATCAGATCAGAAAACAATGATGACAGGGCACCTCTTATTATCAAAGGCACAGGACTCAAAAGTTTTTTTCATTATAAAAGCATACTTTCTAGTGCTCAAGTCAAATCCTGCCTGATGCTCGGTGCAATTGCATCTGATACAGAACTTGAATATGAAGAAGAAGAACTGTCGAGAGATCATACTGAAAATATGCTGAGATTCCTCGGCGGGAACATTGTACACTCGGACAGACTTCACTTTAAAATCAGTCCTCCTTATGATTTCAAGGGAACTCATTTTAAAGTTCCAGGAGACATCTCTTCTGCATCCTTTTTTATTGTGCTCGGGCTTCTTGCAAAAAGCGGCACGCTCGTGATAGAAGAAGTCGGTCTGAATCCTGCCAGAACAGGGATAATCACAGTTCTGAAAAATATGGGAGCAGATATTAAAATTTCCAATGAAAGATCTGAATGCGGTGAAATCATAGGAGACATTATCGTAAATCCAAGCAGATTGAAAAAGACGGAGATTTCCAAGGAACTGATCCCTTCGATCATAGATGAGATTCCTATTCTCTCTGTAGCAGGACTTTTCTCAGAAGGAGGGTTTTCCATTTCAAATGCGGAAGATCTGCGTGCAAAGGAATCCGACAGAATTCATTCCATGGTTCAAAATCTTCGAAAAATCGGAGCCGATGTGGAGGAAAAAAAAGACGGATATGTTTTTAGCGAAACGAAACAAATCAGACCTGCGGTAATAGATACTTTTCATGACCACAGAATTGCAATGAGTTTTATGATTCTTTCGAGTCTGACCGGAACAGATCTGAAAATAGATGATGAATCCTGGATAGATACCTCGTTTCCAGGATTTCAAAAACTTTTAAATGATGCAAAATCATGATTTTGTCATGATTTTTGCATTTCCTTCATTCTGAAAATTTTTCCGAGTCCCGACGAATAAGTGTCTCTGTTGTAAAGTTCTGCAGTCTTGAGCCGGTCTTTTTTCAAATCCAAAGACAGTTTTGATGCAGACTTCTCCAGAAGAAGTCCTGCTGCAGATCTGATGAAAAGTTCCACAACATCTTCTGCAGATTCTTCCTTGGCTTCACTCGACGGGAGGGATCTGTAAAGAGTCACTGATTCTTCGAGCATTTCAAGAATTTTCTTCATTTCCGCACTCAAGGAAAAACCTTCTGAAAGACCGGAAAAGTATTTTTTCAAATGACCGTTTTTGGAATAACCGCTCATGATTCCGCCGATAGCAGCCATTACCTGAATCTGGGATGTACCGTCATAAATAGAAGCAACTCTTGCATCTCTGTAAATCCTCGATACGTCATAGTCTTCAGTATACCCTGCTCCTCCGTGCACCTGCACTGCATCGTATGCAATTTTATTGCATGTTTCAGAGCAGTAGTATTTTGCTGCAGGAGTGAGTATGGATGCAATTTTTTCCCAGAATTTCAGATTCTCTTCTGAAATGTCAATCGGAAGTCCCTGTTTCTGTCTTTCCTCTCTCCAGTGATACATATCCACAGTTCTGGCTCCTTCGAGTGAAATACATCTCATTGCAAGCATCTCTCTGTGCATTCTGGAAAGAATTTTCTTCACAGCAGGAATTTCGATGATGGGTTTTCCGAACTGAATCCTTTCTTTTGCATACTTTTCTGCTTCATAGTAAGCAGCACTTGCGATTCCTGTTCCTTCAAATGCAATATTGATTCTTGCTCCGTTCAGCATTCCTATGACATATCTGGAAAGACCGTGTCCCTCTTCTCCGATCAGAAGTCCGGGAGAATTTTCGAGTACAACTTCACATGTAGGAGATGCATGCATTCCCATTTTTCTTTCGAGGGATGCGATCTCTACATCACTGCTCTTCACAAGAAAAAATGACAGTCCTCTGGCACCGCTGCCGCCTGTACGGGCAAGAGTCAGAATCACTCCTTCCATATCAGTGAACCCGCACGCTTGAGTAATGAATCTTTTTGTTCCGTTCAGAATCCAGGTACCGTCTTCTTTTTTTTCGGCCTTTGTCAGTATATTCGGAAGATCGGATCCGTGATTCGGTTCAGTAAGCCCCATAGATACAGTATAATGACCGTTCGAAAGTTTAGGAAGCCATTCCTCCTTCATTTTCTGACTGGCATGTTTTTCGAGAATCTCCGCGAGGTTTACACAGAATGCAGTGACTGTCGTGCTTACATCAGCTCGATAAAAAACCTCGCCGAAGAATGCCTTGACTGCAAAAGGAATTCCTAGACCTCCATACTGTCTTCCGAAACCGTTCGGGATCAGACCTGCCTCTCTGATCTTGGCAACAGCCTCTTCCATCTCAGATGGAAAAAAGACTTTTCCATTTTCAAACCGCAGTCCTTTCTTTTCTATTTCAGATGCATATTGAGAAAGAGTTTTTCCGGCAATATCACCTGCCGAATTCAGAATCTCTCTGTAATAAGTGACAGCATCTTCCGTATTGGAAACCGCCATTGCAAAGCGTTCATCGCCGGACTGGTATTTTTTATAATCTTCAAACTCTCCCTCATAGGCTCGGACGGTCTCAGTCCAGTCAATGATGGATTCAAAATGAAGCATGATATCGGGGTTGTCGGAGAAATAGTTGTTTTTAATCATATTCAGAAACTCATCCGAATGCAGATTACTGCAATTAAAAAATTATTTCAGCTTCAGATAAGTTTCCCAAAAGTCCTTTTTTGTAAATTCTTCAAAGCTTTTTCTGTATTCTTTTTTTAGTCTTCTGAAGGAAAACAGGAGCCTGAATGAGAGACCGATTCCTCTCCAGATCAGTCCCATCAGCCTTTTTCTGTCTTTTTCTGCAGTAAAACCGAGCATACTTTCCTTGTCATAGTAATGTATTGTATCATATCCGTACAGCTGTGTAATTGAACTTCCCTGAATAGCCGCATAGGCCGTTCTTCCTGTCTTTACTGCAAATGGAAGCTGCCGATTCATTGTAAAAATCATAGGCAGAAGTCTGCCGGGGGCTATTTTGTCCTTGCTGTACAGAACATCATCAGTCGCTCTTACAGAAGGAAGCACCCCCAGTCCGTAACCCAAAGATCTGATATGCTTAGTATTTTCTTCAGGATCAGTGTTCTTCAGATACTCAGGGCCGTTCAGAAAATGCACAAAACCCTCGCAGAGAACATCCAGACTTCTGTATCGGAAACCGGAACCCTGAAGAACAAAACGTTTCCAGAAACGCAGTATCAGAGACAATGCCGAAAAACCGGGCAGATATATGCTGCTGATAATCGATTCATTTCTCATGAAAAAATAATTTGTCATGTCATTGTATTTCTTTTTTAATGATTCATGCCAGACTGAAATTCCGTTCAGCGTGATTACTTTCAGACGGTTTCTGAGACCGAATTCAATATCGTCACCTTTGATAAAAAATGGATAAGGAAGATTTTCTCCGTTTCGGAAGATGGAAATCGGAAAACAGCTGAACCACCAGCCGTTATAATGCATATCCTCTTCTCTGGCCAGTGCATTCATACTCGAAGGCAGTTTCAGATCCAGTTTGTATTTTCTGGGAACAGCTCCTCCCTTTGTCCAGACAGCTCCGACCTCATAATGAAAAGTTTTTTCATCGAGAACAAGAAATGATCCTCCAATGCATGATTTTTCAGGAAGATCGGCATAGGAAAGAAATGAATTCAGGCGAAAAAAAGTTTCAGGATGAATAAGCACATCATCGTCCATAAAAAGAATATGAGTATACTCAATTCCGGACTTCAGCACTTCCAGAACACATCTGGTAAATCCCCCCGCTCCGCCGGAGTTTATATTTTTAAAAATGTGAATGTTTTCTGATGCAAGATCCGGACGGAGGGTTCCTGCATTGTCGGAAATATAAACGTCAAAGGAACCTGGAATACGCTTAAATACATCATCATGAAAAATATTCAGATTTCTTTCTACAAATTCCTCCCTTCTGAAAGTGCAGACTGCGGCCGCAGTCTTAGGTTTTCTCTTCGGAATCAAGTCTGTCCCGTAAAACCCCGAATACAGTTCAGTGTCTTCATCTGCCTCAATCTCAAAAAAAAGCGTATCAGAAAAGAATGTCTCCTGTATTATATATTCAAACCTGCTGTTTCTGCCGGAAAGACTGTGTTCTGAAACTGAAATTTCCGAAAGACCGTCAAGTTTCTTTACTCTGACAGTCATCTTTCCGCTAAAATTTAAATTGAGAATTACTGAATTTATGCCTGCATATTTTTTCCATTTTCCTGCAGAGAAACTGCTGAAATAAGTAAGAAAACTTACAGTCGAACCTCTTAGAATTTTCAGACCTTTCTCGGATGAAACTGCTTTTCCTTTTTTCACTCTGAAATACAGCTCAGAAGGATCTGAATTGTCATTGTAAAGACTTACGTTCTGAAGGATGCTTAAACTGTCCTGCCTGTCTTCTTTTTCCATTTTCTTTTCCCCAGTCAGACTGCGTCTGATTCAAATTATAATTATTTTTTATCCTCTTTTTCCAGAAGCAAAAGCAGACTGTCATCCGCGGCAGAAAAACCCGCACAGACAGTTTTTCCCTCAATCACTGAAGAGAAAATAAACTCTGCACTGTTCATTCCGGAAGAATTGTAAAATTTTATATAATTCGGAGTCAGCGAAAATTCAGAATGCAAGCCGGATCCTTTAATTCTTTTTTTTGAAAGATCAAATGAAAGACTGCCTGAAAGAATCCTTGCATCATCGGAAATCAGAATAAATTTCTTCCCGGAAAAGTCTTCATCCTTTTTAAACGGTGATTTCTGAAAAAGTCGAAGAAAGGATGCAAATGAACGGAAAAAAAATCTCACCGCAGGTTTTCTGAACAGCCTCTCGAATGAAAGCAGACATATTTGAGATGAAAAGGAATAGAGACGAAATGCTGCGTAAAAAAACTGAATATATTCAGAAAACCGGAATGGCAGTTTTCCATATTTTCTTTCTCTGGGAAATAAACGGCAGAGGAAAAAACTCTCGCTGAATGAGAAAAGATACTTCTCCGTTTTTCCCAGAAGATGCAGATTGTCCTGAACTGTTTTCTTTTTCACTTTTAAATAATGAGTAAAATAGTTCTCTCTGTGCATTTCTGCAGTCTTATTTTTTTCATGGAAATAAAACTGTCCGAATACTTTATCCACTTTGTGCATTTTGAATCTGCTCCCGACCTCAAGCAGAAATGAATGATCCATATCATAATGATTGTCCTCCTTGAAAGGAGGAACCGAATCTCTGACCTTAGCAGTGTAAAAATATCCAACTGGATTGAAACAGTATGCATTTTTTTCCCACCAGTACATCATTTCCGGCATTGTAAATCGAGGGACGTTCAGAAAACCAAGTCTTTCATTTTCAATGAACTGCACATTTCCTATTAGAAATTCTGTTTCAGGATGTTTTTGGAAAAAGTCATTTACATAATGAAAAATGCCCTCAGTATAGGTGTCATCCCCGTTCACTGCACCAAGAATCTCGCCGGTGGCCGCCTGAAATCCGATATTGAATGCCTTGGACTGACTGCCTTTTTCCTGAATCAGTCTTATCGATGGGTATTTTTTTATGATTTCCAGAGTTCCGTCAGTAGAGCCGCCATCCACAATAATGTGCTCAAAATCTGGATAATTTTGAGAAATTACATTTTGAATTGTCCTTTCGAGAAATTCAGCTGCATTCAAAACAGGAGTAATAATTGATATTTTATGAAATTTTCCATTTTTCATGGGAAAAACCGTCTCCTCCAGATTTCTGTATGCCCTTTGACTGGCAAGGACTTTCAAATGAAGATATTCAAAAGCAGGGATATCTTATCTTTTTCTATGATTTTAAACAGCCTCAAGACACTGGAGTGTAAAAGCTTAAAAAATGAGTTTTTTGCACAATCTCTCTATTTGTCCAGATTTTAATGAATTGAGGCTGGAATACAGTATCAGAGACGATCGCCTTCAGTTGCACGGCTTGATCCGTTTCTCAGTACAATTCTGATAAAAATTTATCGTTCTTGAAGAAAAAGAAGCAGGGAATAAAATAATTTCTCAAAAAAAACCGTATAATATACTGAAAGAGGAGATTAAATATGAAATACTCAAAAATGATTTCTATATTCGGTATTCTCTCCATCGCTGCGCTCATAGCAGGATGTGAGGGCAAACCCAAAAAGGCCAAAATACTGACAACTACCACAAGCATTCTAGTGGATGAAAAGAGCGGGTCAACCGCATCAGGTGCTTCCGTATCTACTTCAGTTTCATCAGGTTCTTATACAGTCACACTGCCGACAGGCCTAAGCCTGAGCGCGACTCCGAGCGGAGCATTTACAGGAATCACCTATCAGGGAAGTCCTTTGGAAGCATCCGGTTTTGTAGCTCAAATTCCAGATTATGGCCAGACAAGCTCTTCGGGACTTGGATCTTCATTGATTGGACTGATCAACGCTTCAGTTGCAAGCAATATCATTACGGACACTGGCGGTGTAACAATTATTTCCTCCAATTCCATAACTCAGACAGGCGGAAATACAACGATATATCATTTGGCTGTAAGCACAACAAGCAGCACAAATGTGACTGGTCTTTCTAATATACTTTTGGGACTCGTAGGAGTCAATTCTGCAGGCGGGACAGTAACAAATCTTCCTTCTCCTGTAGGAAGCGAATCTTCCGCTACAACATTCCACGTGGTAATGCAGGTGTCCTACAGTTCAACCTGTCCTGAAGTGGTAGGGATCGGTGTCAGCACTACTCCTAACTACAGTGCTACTGAAGCTCTGCTTTCCGGATTTCTGGATGGAACAAATACATCCTGCGGCACTGTTACAAAAACAGCCAAAACAGATTCTTTCAGCGGAGCAGCTGATCCAAAAGCGGATTTTGTCTGGGTAGTTGACGATTCAGGATCAATGTCAGGTGAACAGACTGCAGTTCAGAATGCCGCAACAGCGTTCTTCAGTTCATTAACGGCCAAAAGGCTGGACTACAGAATTGGTGTCATTAAAACCTCCAGCAGTACACTGAGAAATGCAGGTGGAACTGATTGGGTGACAAATTCAACATCAGGCGGTCAGACGGCATTTACTACAAATGTAGCCGTTGGAACTGCTGCATCTGTTGAATCCGCAATTTACTTTGCTGAGCAGGGACTGAACAACTCCACTCTGACTCCAAGATCAGGTGCAAAACTCTATTTCGTATTTGTATCTGATGAAGGAGACAACTATCAGTGCCGTGCAGGCGGTTCAAATCTGACTCCGGCAGCAGGAACACTCTGGAATCCTTGTCAGGGAGGAACAGCCTTCAATACTTCAAACAACATCTTTACTCAAAATGGATATAAAGTATTTGGGATTTTGGGTGTGGATGCTGCAACCGGAAATGAGGGAAAATGTACTGGGGGAAATGGTACTCAGGCAAATGATGACAACAACCAGTGGCCTGCTTATCAGCAGCTGATTACTGCAACCGGCGGTTCAATGGGTTCAATCTGTGCATCTGACTTCAGCCCGATTATGTCGAGCATAGTTACCGAAGCAGCAGCAACAGGAAGTCCATACGTTCTTTCCAAGACTCCTATCTCTTCTACAATAGCAGTCAAGGTAGCAGGTTCTGCAGTGACAAAAAGTGCAAGCAACGGCTGGTCATATGACTCAGGCACTAACTCGATTCTTTTCTCCGGAACAGCTTGGCCTGCTCAAGGATCTGCAATTGAAGTCACTTATGAATACAACAGTTCTTCAACTGCAATGAATGGAGGAGCTTCACAGACACTGACTGCCTTTATTGGAAATACAGTGAGCAGCGATGCAGGAAAGATTGGTCTTGGAGTTCTGATTCTCGCGGGACTGGCAGTTTTCGGAAGAAACTACTTCAGCAGGAAAAATCAGGCTTAAGATAAATTTGAGTCTGCAGGCTTTCAAAGGCATGGATATTCTCCATGCCTTTTTTATTTTCAGATTCTGTTTCTTCTGGACCGGAAATACCAGAATATAATCAGGGCAATGATAATCAAAGGCCAGACAGTAACGACAGATTCCATAAATTCCAGAATGCCGAGCCAGCCTTTTTTGAATGATTTCACCAGTTCAAAATCCGATTCCACTTTTTTTCCAGTGATCTGAATGGAAACCTTCGCAAAATTCACCTTATCCTGGATTTTCCATTTTTCCAGTTTTGCATGATCAAATCCGTCCTCACTTCTTTCCAGAGCATCTTCTCTGTCCTTCCAGTTCCAGTTTGCACTCGACGCTGAACTGACAGCCCTGATCCTTCTTCTGCCTCTCTGTTCTTCTCTCTCCATAATGATTTTCTGAAGTTCATTTGCTTCAGTATGGTCTTCTGTACTGACAGTTTCAGAGTTGACAGTTCCGATTTTCTGAACAGACTTCAAAAAACCGATCAGATTGGAAACCGGTACAAAAACCTGTACATTCATATATTCTTTTCCTGAAAGAGGATATGTCTGTGCCTGTGTGAGAAAGGATCTGTTTTCAGAAAGAACTGAGAGAAACTGCTGTCTGGCAGAAGAAAGTTCACTTACTTCGAGAGAAAGCGCTATTCTGTATTCCAGAAGTCTGGACTTAGAAACAGAATTCTCGGTATACATAAAATCTTTTACTGCAAATTTTGGTTTTTCTTTGGATTCGGAATCCTGCGTCGGCGCAGGAGCATTGGATTCAACTTGTTCGTCTTCATCAGAAAGTTTCTCTGCCTTAGAGCTTTCCATTTTCTTTCTTTCTGCCGTCGCGGCACCTGTCTGACTGACAGAACTTGGTGTTTTCTCAGCAGATTTTTCTTTAGAACAGTCTGAAAGGATCAGGATAATTAGAGTGCAGATCAGTAGATTTTTCATAGAGCAAAATTATTTCCTTTTTGCAGGATGTCATTCTAAAATTAACTTTCTTCTGAATTGACTAAAGAATACAGCGGGCAAAACTAGAACCAATGAAATTCTTTGAGAAAAAAGTCTTAATCGCATTTCTGCTAATCCTTACTTTCTGTTCAACTGAAGAAAGAAAAGAAAGCCGAACACTGACAGGATGGGCAGGAGCGCCGGAAAATTTTGAGGCAGGCGGTTCTGATTTTTTTTATTCTGTCTTCAAAGGCGCTGTCAAGAATACCAGAAATATTTCTCCTGAAAAACTGCCGGAGATATGCATAAAATCGGCTCTTGAAACTATGCAGTCTGAAATATTTGAGAGAATTCTGACTGATCTTGAACAGAATGACAGACATGGTCATGAAATCATTTATGAAGAGGGAAATAAAAATCTTATATTGAAACAGAAACTGGGCAGAGACGGTGATGAACTTCATCTGAAAAACTGCAGAGGAAGTGCGAGACTCATCTCCGAAAAAATGTTCAGTGAATGGAAGACCTGTGAATGTGAAGGATTTGTAAGAATCAGAGGAGGAAGAGACAGAATATTCAGTCTCTTCCGTCACTCAAAAGAGACTGAATAATTCAGATTACTCTGCTTTCAGAAGTTTGAATTCCACTCTTCTGTTTTTTGAACGGCCCTCTTCAGTCTCGTTGGAGGAAATCGGTTCAGAATCACCTTTGCCTTCCGATACAATTCTTTTTTCTTCAATTCCTTTCTTGACAAGGAAGTCTTTTGCAAGTGCCGCTCTCTCGAGTGAAAGAACTTTATTCTTTTCCTTTGTTCCGGAATCACAGGAATGACCGGTAATCTTCAGTCTGATATCTGAATTTTTTTTCATTACAGAAGCAATATTTTCCAAGGCTTTTTCGGATTCAGGACTGATGGCAGCCTTCCCTTTCTGAAATGCAAATTTTGTCTTTTCAATATCTTCCAAAGAAAAAGACTGTGCCGTTTTTTTCATCTCAGGCGGATCTTCAAAACGACTTTCTGCACTGTCAGCATTCTTTGAAGAACTGCAGGAAAGTCTGACTCCGTAAATGAGAAGTCCTAAACATACCGCAAGAAGTCCGAATATGAGCCAGGAAGGAATACTTTTCTTTTCCTCAGCTTTCGGCTCTGCACTCGAAAGAGCTGCAATCGCGGGACTTGTAGGATGGATGGCCGGAGGTTCAGATGCCTGAACTGTCTGAATATCCTCAATCAAAGGAATAGTCTCTTCGTTTTTTGTATTCGGAGACTCTTTCTTTTTTGATTCAGTGACTGTCTTCTTTTTTGATGCAGGCCTGTTTTCCGTTTTTTTAACAGTGACCTTAGCGGCCGCCAAAGTGGCTGCCCATTTGCGAATCTCGGTTCTGAACCATTTATCGGCGGACTCGGTGAATGTATAATTATTTCTGATATACTCCACTGTCCTTTTTTCAATGTCAGTATACTCGTTTCCGTCCTTTACTGCTTCAATCAGCTTTTTTGCTTCAGCCAGGGAAATTCTGCCGTCTCCTTTTCCTGAGACAAATTCTTCTGCCATGTCAAGCAGCTCTTTGTCAAATTTTTTTCCCTGAATAGTTTTATAGTAACTCATCTTACTTAACCCCTTTTTTTTTGGAGATACTCTTCCCTTTTTTCTTCGCACCTGTTTTCGAAGCCGCACCCGCTGTCCGTTTGGCTGCCCATTTGCGAATTTCTGTCCTGAACCAGGCATCCGATGACTCAGTGAAAGAATAATTATTTCGTATATACTCTATAGTCTTTTTTTCAGTGTCAGTATAATCGTTTCCGTCCGTAACTGCACCGAGCAGCTTTTTTGCATCTGCAAGTGAAATTCTTCCGTCACCCTTTCCGGAGACAAATTTGTCAGCCATATCGAGAATCTTCCTGTCGTATTTTTTACCCTTGATTGTCCTGTAATAGCCCTGGTCCGCAGATTTCTTTTTGCCTGCAGTTTTGTTTTCCTTTTTCCCTTCAGAAGATCTTGAAGCTGGCTTACTGGCTGCCCATTTGCGAATTTCTGTCCTGAACCAGCTGTCAGCTGAATCAGTAAAGGAAAAGTTCGTTCTGATATATTCTACAGTCCGTTTCTCAATGTCAGTATAATCATTTCCGTCCTTGACGGCAGTAATCAGCTTTTTTGCATCTGCAAGTGAAATTCTTCCGTCACCCTTTCCTGAAACAAATTCTTCTGCCAATTCCAGCAGGTGCTTATCGTATTTTCTGCCTTTGACTGTCCTGTAATAACTCATAGATCTTTCTTCCTTCGAAAATCTAAGATGTTAGAAAACCTTCTTTTTGCAAGCAAGTAAACTGCAGAAGAACAATTTGATTCAAAAAACAGACAGAAAAAAACTTTTTCGGAAAAGCCCATTTTCTAGCATGGTCAAATGAATGCCCTGAAGAGAGAACAGAATCAGGGGAATCTAGAGGAAATTCATGGCAACTGACACGTCAAAGTACAGTGAAAAACTTTTAAAAACGAGAAATATCGGTATATCAGCGCATATCGACTCAGGCAAGACTACTTTAACTGAAAGGATTTTATTCTACACAAACAGAATTCATGCAATCCACGAAGTACGGGGAAAAGACGGAGTCGGTGCAAAAATGGACAGCATGGATCTCGAAAGAGAAAAAGGGATTACAATCCAGTCCGCAGCAACCTACTGTCAATGGAAAGACTATACAATCAACATTATTGACACTCCCGGCCACGTCGATTTTACAATTGAAGTAGAAAGAGCTCTGAGAGTCTTAGACGGGGCAATTCTTGTGCTCTGCGGTGTTTCAGGGGTTCAGTCTCAGTCCATCACAGTAGACAGACAGATGAGACGATACAGCGTCCCAAGACTTGCTTTCATCAATAAACTTGACCGTTCAGGTGCAAACCCATGGAGAGTCATTGATCAGCTCAAAGAAAAACTCAAGCACAATGCTGTTGCAATGCAGATTCCTATCGGACTCGAAGCAGATCATGCCGGACTTGTAGATCTTGTGACAATGAAAGCATACTATTTTGAAGGTGCCAACGGTACCAACATTGTAGAAAAGGAAATACCGGAAGATCTGAAAGAACTGGCTGATAAGAAAAGAGAAGAAATGCTCGATGCAATTTCCATGTGGAGTGATGAACTCATGGAAGCAATGCTCGAGGGAAAAGTCACTGAAGATATGATCCACAGAGCAGTGCGGACAGGAACAATTCAGCTCAAAATGACTCCAGTATTTATGGGATCTGCCTACAAGAACAAAGGAGTTCAGAAACTTCTCGATGCAGTCGGACATTATCTGGCCTGCCCTCCTGATGTTGTCAATGAAGCTCTGGATACTGCAAAAGAAGAAGAAAAAGTTGTATTGGAATCTGATGCGACCAAACCTCTCGTCTGCCTTGCGTTCAAACTGGAAGACGGAAGATACGGACAGCTGACGTATGTAAGAGTCTACCAAGGAAAAATCCAGAAAGGTATGACTATTTACAACAGTTCCACTGGAAAAAAACATAACGTTGGCCGTCTTTGCCGTATGCACTCCAATGAAATGGAAGATATTACAGGAGCAGAGGCAGGAGATATCGTTGCACTTTTCGGTATTGACTGTGCTTCTGGAGATACATTCACAGACGGTGCGACAAAACTGTCTATGACATCTATGTTCATTCCTGAGCCTGTGATTTCTCTTACAATTGAATGTAAGGAATCCAAGCAATTGCCTAACCTTGCAAAAGCACTGAACAGATTTACTAAAGAAGATCCTACTTTCAGAACTGAAATCGACAAGGAATCCGGACAGACAATCATCAAGGGAATGGGCGAACTGCATCTGGAAGTCTATATCGAAAGGATGAAAAGAGAATATGGGGTGGATCTGGTCACGGGTGCTCCTCAGGTTGCCTACCGTGAAACCATTACGAAGAGAGGCGATTTCGACTACACTCACAAGAAGCAGACCGGAGGTCAGGGTCAGTTTGCGAGAGTGGCTGGATTCCTCGAACCGATTGGAGTCGAAGAGCACAAAGACTACGAATTTGTCGATAAAATCGTGGGCGGATCAATTCCTAGAGAATACATCGGTTCCTGCGATAAGGGATTCAGAAGCTGTCTCGAAAGAGGTGCTCTCATCGGATTCCCGATCATCGGGGTTCGTGCGACAATCAATGACGGTGCTTACCACGATGTGGATTCTTCCGATATGGCGTTCCAAATCGGTGCCAGATACGGATTCCGTCAGGGATTCCTGAAAGCTTCTCCTATTATACTCGAGCCGATTATGAAAGTGGATGTGGAAGGACCAGTCGAATTCCAGGGAGCAATTCTCGGGGGCTTAAACCAGAGAAGAGGGATGATTCTGAACACTACGGAACAGGATGCTTACTGTAAGATTGAAGCAGAGGTTCCTCTGGCTGATATGTTCGGATATGCAACTGTTCTGCGTTCTGCTACTCAGGGAAAGGCTGAGTTTGCAATGGAATTCTCCAGATATCTGCAGGTTCCTAAGAATATTGCTGATGACCTGGTCAAAAAATACAAGGTTAAACAGGACGAAGATTAATCTTTCTGTTTCTCTTGTTTATAAAAAATGCCACGGCAGGAATGCTGTGGTTTTTTTTTAGGCACAGTATTTTTTAAGAGAAAAAATTTCTTATTTGTATTCAGCAAACTCATCCCTAATTCTTGATTTTGAAATGGAAACAGATACTTGCCCATCGTCATTGAAAAGATGATTAAATCCTGTTTCATCTATGTATAAAATATAATGAAGAAAAGCAGATTAACCCGAGGAATAGAGAAATGAATTGCAGATCCTGCTGCACGGATTGGTCATTTTACATAACCAAACCCGCTTATCACTTTTTAATGAAAATCTCTGATTCAATTCTACTGTCTGATCAGTTCAAAAGAAGAAATCTGCCTTGAAAGCCCTAGGAAATCATGTCATCGCGGAATTTTACGACTGTGATCTGCTGATTATTCAAAGTCAGTCAAATATAGAAGATATAATGATCGAGGCAGTTCAGATTTCGGGCGCTGAGATTGTAAAACCTGTATTCCATACATTCAGTCCTCACGGAGTGAGCGGAATGGTGATTGTCGCTGAGTCACATTTCAGCATTCATACCTGGCCTGAGTACGGGTACTGTGCCGTGGATATTTTTACATGCGGAAATACAATAGACAACGGAAAGGCACTTGATTATCTGAGAAAGGAACTGAAAGCCAAAAGCCTCTCTGTGGTGGAAATGAAAAGAGGCATCATCGATCTGGAAAAGAATCCAGGACAGCAGTGATGATTTTTGATATAATTATAGATAAAATATTTATAATTATATCAAGACAGGGATGACTGAAAGCCTCACAGAATGCCGCCTTCGGCTGCTGAGCAGGCCAGTAAAAGGCGGGGACAGCGGCTTCAATGCCTATAAGGCAGTTTCCAAGTTTGCGACACTGATCTGTTCTAGGTCTGAAAAACTGTGAACTGTATTCAAGGTTTTCCGATATTTAATATCAAAAATATCGTCAGCAAAACAGTCCTGAAACTAAAAATCATCATCACTTGTATGCGGCGAATCGTCCAAGGTTCTGAACGAATTGCTGAGTCCAAGGACAGTAAAATTCAGATAAAATAGCGAATTGATAGTCTGATTACTTAGAATTTTCTTCAGACTGACCGGATTAAAGTCACATTTTTTACTTTCTTTATTCATAAACTTGTTCTTTGGTGTAATTTACAGGGTTTTCATTTCAATATGAAATTTCGATCAATGGAGGCAAAGCATTGAAAAGAGTCTTCTATCATTATTTTGTAATTATACTCATCCTTTTCAGTTCAGGCAGATGCATACTTTCAAATCTTTTTGAATGCAAGAGTTCAGACTGCAGAGGAAAATCGGACAGGCTGCTTATGTTCGCAGGGTTATTTCAGGCGTCCTCCTGTGCACTGAATGCTGTCGGAAGTTCCGGCGGAACTCAGGATGATGAAAATATGTACAAGTCCTTCACTGGAAGAATCGCAGATACCGAATGGAATTCAACATATATCCGTAAAAGTCTGCATACTTTTGCATATGGCGGTCCTGCTTCCGATGCTCAGATAGATGAATGGGTAAAAATGGGACCGGCGAAGGCGATAATTAAAATTCTGAATGCTGATCCTGTCAACAGCGGACTGAATGTTCCGGCAGACGGAAAATCGGGAGCTGTTTCGGCAAATTCTTCTGTTTACTGTCTGAGTTCCTCTCTGGCAAACGGAGGTTCCGTTTTCCCGTCAGGCAATGCAAACAGACTGAGCCTGACAGATACGGAATCCACAGGAAAAGTTTATTCCATTATGGTAATGCTTCGAGGACTGAATCCGGTCAGACATGTTCTTGGATTTATGGAATCCAACAATCATCTTTCCACCAATGCAAAACTTGTAGGTCCAAAACCTCAGGCAAGACTTTACGATGAAACAATGAATCTGATTGCTGCAGGAAACAGCTACGACAAGGTTCTTTCAAATGCTTCCGTCTCCCCTGCAATTGCAATCCAGTACAACCACAGAAAAAATGTATTTAAAAATGCTGCCTTCTCAGGAAATGAAGACTTTGCCAGAGAATTCCACCAGCTGTTTTTCGGTGTTCTCGGTACTGGAACAACCACAGGTGACATTACCCAGTCTACAGCCAGTTTTCAGACACATGAAACTGTGACGGTTCCTGAAACTGCAAAAGCACTTACAGATATCCGAGTAGGAGGTCTTTCCAGTTCAGATGATATGAATCTGGATACAGCAGTCTACGCAACTGAATACCATCTGGACAGAGCAGTAAAAATTTACGGATCTGATGTAACTGGCGCCAATGCAAAGGAAAAAATTGCAAATGCATCCAAGCTGGCAATTGCAAATGCAGAAAGTCTGAATAATCTTCCATTAAAAATCATCAGATTTCTTGCAGACGACAATCTGGATGAAAATGACATCACAGCTGCAGCACCGACAGCTGCTCAGACACTGATTCAAAGCAAAGCAGCTCTCATCAGAACAATATGGAAAGATATTTCTGATAAAAATCTTCTGATGTTTCTCAGAAGATATGCTCTTTCTACTGCATTCTCAAACAGCACAAGAATAAAATACAGAACAAGTGCTGAAAGAATTTTTACTATCAGCAACCTGGTGACTCTGACAAATGCAGAAATTTCATACGGAATGAATCTTCCCTACTCCCCTCTTCTTTCAGAAGATGTCACTCCTTTTACCCCGAATCATGAAGTGTTCGGCACTCAGACAGGAATTGAAGCCAGAGATACATCTGATGTTTTCAAGATGGCATACAACGGAAGCACGGAAACTCCTGATCTCTGGGGATCTGCATTTAAAAAAGACAGCTCAAACAGCATCGTTTACAGAAAACCTTTTGATCTTATCATTCCGAAAGGAAGCGACGGCAAGTGGAGAGTCAAGCAGGTAGCAGAATGGCTCTGGAACCGATTTATTGGAGATGGAAATTTGAATATGGGAAATCTGGAAAGAGCCCATCTTTATGCACTTTTAGGAAGCGGATATGATCTGAATTACTTTATGGCTAAAGATAAAAAGGACACTACGATCAATTCAACATCATACGGCTATGGAGACAGCGGAACAAATGACATTGCACTCTCCACTGATCTTAAGACCAAGATTGACGATGCAGGAGTTGCTGTTATGACTCTGGATGATCCCGGAACAAAAGGTGATGAAGCAAAAACTAGAGTAGGACTTGCAATAGATTTCATCATTGCACTTCCGTTTATGTTTGTACAGGAGGGAAAATAAATGAAGAATATGAGCAGAAAAGAATTTCTGGGAATGGCTGCTGCGTCTCTGTTTCTTGGAGCTGATCCGTTTAAAAAACTGGAAGCTGCTGCACCAAATCTTAATGATGTTGTACTTTTAAATCTTCTTCTGGAAGGCGGTCCCGACTTCAGGCATATGATCGTTCCTGAACCTACAACAGCGTACGGACAGGCATATTGGAAATACAGAGCCGGATCTCAGGGAGTCAGTTCAAGCAGCTCTACTGAATGGCAGAACAGATTCAATCAGGATTATGAGAAACTTTCAGGGACAAACGGAAACCCTTCTTTCGGTATTCTGAAAAAATGCGGATGGCTGATTCAAAAATACAAGGAAGGGAAAGTCGCGATTGTATGCAATGTAAAACATTCTGAATCTAGGGATCACCAAAGATCGCTTCTTGTTCTTCAGAAAGGAAATTATTCCACTGCGGCATTTACTACAGGAGGAAGCGGATGGGGAGGCCGAGTGATCGGAGGTGCAAATGCGGAAACCTCTGCATTCAGCATTGTTTCCGTAACCCCTCAGATAAAACCGTTCTGTGACGGAAATTCCGCAAACGTAATTTCATTCAGAAATTCCAGAAAATTCGGCCTTTATACTCCGACAAGTCTAGTGAATTCCTGGGACAATGCTCCTTCCACAGATTCAAAGATTGTAATGTACAGAGCACTGAAGACCTATTATGAACGTCGTACAGGTCTCGATACAACCAACTTCGATGCATTTAAAAAACATTATGACAGACTTCGTGCAAAAACTGATCTGGTCAAGACAAGAATCAGTGCATCCAAAGCACCCTCCGGAATCACTGGGCTCTCCACCGGAACAGGAGCACTGAACAATACAGATTTCGCTCAGCAGATCCAGAGTGCATATGATGCATTTCTGTGCAAGGACATCCTGAATATGAGGGTTCTGTCAATGAATTATACCGGATGGGACACTCATAAAAGACAGAAAACCGAAATTGAAGCAAAACTCGAAGATATTTTCGGTACAAGCAAAGGATTTGATCAGCTGTTTACAAACCAGTCTTCTGCATTTTCAAACACAGTGATTTCTGTGTCGGGAGAATTCGGAAGACAGCTCAGAGCAAACGGAGACAACAGCACTGATCACGGTGATGCAAATTACGTACTGCTCATTGGAGGAAGAATCGTCGGAGGAACTTACGGTGAGCTGTTTCCATCGACCGAGACAGCAAAATACGATTCATTCGGGCAGGCAATTCAATCCAGAAATAATTTTCTGGCTGCCTATCAGAGTGTTCTGGGAATCATGGGTGTGACGTCAACACAGGTTTTTAATATGACGCTGACTGCAGGGACAGACTACGAAACAGGTTTCGGAAGTTTCACTGGAATTGCAGTCTGATTTTAAAAAATTTTACAATAAGGAATAATATGATTTTTTTCAGAACAGCCTCCGCATTTTTTTTATTTTTTTCCTCAGTTTTTTCTGACAGCCTGAAGGTAAATCTAGGTCTTTGGGACGGTAAATACACTACTGAATTTCAGGAAAGATGGAGAAAAGACAATCTTATTGACGGTGCTCCCGACGGAATCACAAAATTTGACAGACCATGGGGAAACAGAAATATGAGTATTTTCCCTGTAGGTATTGCTCATTTTAAAGATTTCAGTTCCTGGACACTTGTCACCCGCTTCACAATTAGTCACAAAAGTCTGGATGCAAAATTCAACTCGCTTGACCCTTACGGAAATTTTACTTTCAATTCAGTGAATAGAAGTTATACAGCCGATTATGAACTCGACTTTGGATATAAAAAAATGTTTCTGAATGAAAAACTGTCACTGACGGGCAGATTTGGGATAAGAAGTCATGTAAGGCACCTTCTTTTTAACGAAACAACGGTAGGGGCATCTACAATTTTCGGAACAGTCAAGTCGGAAATGAACGCATATTCGAATCATTTTTGTCCCAGTGCTGAAATTCAGTACTTTTTCGGAAAAGATTTTTCAGTATTCGCTGATATTCCTCTTCCATTTGTCCAGCCTGACGGGGGCAGAATGAAATTTGATTCAGACAGGGCAGGTTCATATACTAACAGAACTTATATTGAACTGAACGATATGGAATCAAAGTACAATTACAGTCTGTCCAGAGGTTCTGTAGGAATGACTTACAATGTGACTGAAAACCTGACATTAGGAGCAGGGTATAGAATTGAAAAAGTTGAAGTCAGTTACACCGGACTGAAAAGTAATCCGATCCGAATTGCAACAGGCGGAACAGGAACGAATTTTTCGGCCTACCCTGCTCCTATGATTCTTTTCGGTGAAAAATACTTGGACACTGCCCTCTACAAGCAGAATATGAGTTCAGAGCAGAAAGGAGTTTTTATTTCAGCGTCTTATAAGTTTGATTTTTCAAAATAAAGTCCTCTGAAAAATGTTTCTCAAAGGACTGAGTAAGCTGAATTCAATATTATAACTCACCTTACGCAGTTGGGGCATTATTGGCAGGAACGCCTGCCGGCGGCTTGAGTCCAGACCCTGGAAGTTCGGCGTTCCTTTCTTTCGCATATCACAGCCATGTTTCTGGACAGCGCGCGGACGGTATTTTGGAATTCCCTGACAAAATTTATGTAATTGAACTGAAACTTGACAAACCCGAAAAAGCTATCCAGCAGATTCGCAATAAAAAATATCACGAACCTTATCTAGGTTCAGGAAAGAAGGTTTTTCTGCTTGGTATCGGATATCTGAACCGTGAGACAGACTATATTCTGGAAGAGATTATTCAAACCTAACGTAATAAACCGAAACGCCGGTTGCCGAGTGTCTGCCGGTTAAGATATAAAATATCCCATTCGAAAATACAAGGCAGACGTATCGAGGCATATTTCCGTAATACGTCTCGATACGCTAACGTGGAAGCTGCTACAGATTCGACACACTTCGCTGCTCGACGACCGATCCTCTGTATCAAGAAAACGCCCACCCTATTCGCTATTCGCCGATCCCTATTCTCTTTCTTTCAAGCAATCTACTCAATCGTAGTTCAGGTTTTTTCACAGCAGGGATCAGAGCTTGGGGCTCAGGGTTCGGAGAACTGCGGTATTTATTTCATGATATAATATCCTTATCAGAAAAGCCGGTTGCCGAGTGTCTGTCTATGAGATACAAAATATCCCACTCGAGAAACAAGGCAGACGTATCGAGGCACTTTGCAGTGATGCGTCTCGATACGCAAGCTTGGAAGCTGCTACTCGACGACCGATTCTCTCCTCTATAAAGCCCACCCTATTCGCTATTCGCCGATCCCTATTCCCTTTCTTTCAAGCAATCTACTCAATCGTAGTTCGTAAGTTCTCATACTCTTTCAGAAATAAGGCTGATTTCAGAAACAATAAGCACGTCGCAATCTACTCAATCGTAGTTCGTAAGTTCTCATAACGAAAAGGGAATGGCCAGTTGGGAATGGGGAATAGTATGTCCACCGCAATCTGCTCAGTGCACCGCTTCGCTGCCCGACGACCGATTCTCTCCTCTATAAAGCCCACCCTATTCGCTATTCGCTGATCCCTATTCCCTTTCTTTCAAGCAATCTACTCAATCGTAGTTCGTAAGTTCTCATAGAACATGATAAATATCATATTATCGAAACTGTATCAGCTCATTGCATCTGTAATCATTATGTCCGTTCTGCTTTGCAAAAATATGAAGAAAGCATGGATGAAAACGACATCCTGTTTGAATTATATAATCGAAAAACAAAAGATAAATCCGTAAGTTTTTGTAGTATTTGTGCTGGTCATTTTTTTAAATAAGAAGTTACGGTCAGTCATAAAAATGATCTGCTATTTCAGTAACTAATGACCAAAACTTATCTTTTTGTTCACTGCTCAATTTGTTAAACCTGTTTCTTACATGTTTATATCGCATACACATATCTATATAATCTGAAAATGAAAGTTCATCTTCCGTTGCATTTAAAACAGATAATTGCTGTAAATACAGACCTTTACAGCTTGCAACTAGTGTTTGAAAATTTCTGTCATTCTGAACATAATCTAAATTGTCCATTATAGTATCAGCACTGGACATTTCCTGAAGAAGCTGATTTTCCGACATTTTTCTGTTTACTTCAAGCGATGACATCTCTTCATTTCTGTATTTTTCAAATAACCAATCCAGCAGACTCATTTTATTCCCTTCTCCACAGATTAGACTCGTGTATTTTACCAGTTTCATTTTAATTTAGTATAAAACAGCTTTCTAAGATAAATAGTCTTTAGAATTCTTCTAAATGTAGGTAAGGGGATAATTCCGAAACCAATTTATTGTCTTCTGGCCGGTGCAAAAGTGTAAGCCCCCCTTCTAGGCTAGTTTGGTGATTCCTCATCTTGAACCACTGTTTCTTGATCCCTTCTTGTTCGCAGTAAGGAGTCTCTTCCATCGCAGATTCTGTCTGCTGCTCCCAGTCTGAAACAATGTATGTCTCAAACCAGAAACCCAATTTTGGGTTATTCTCGAAAGTCACAGTGACTTTGATTTTGTCGCAATCTACTCAATCGTAGTTCGGGTTTTCTATAATCTGGGTTCGGAGCTTGGAGAACTGCGGTGTTTTTTAATGATAAAACATCCTAATCCAGAAAGCCGGTTGCCGAGTGTCTGCCTATGAGATACAACGTATCCCAATCTAAAAGACAAGGCAGACGTATCGAGGCACTTTGCAGTGATGCGTCTCGATACGCAAGTTATGGAAGCCGCTGCTCGACGATCGGTCATCTCATCAGACAAGCCCGCCCCGTCCGCCATTCGCCGAACTCCGAGCTCTTTCTTTTAAGCAATCTACTCAATCGTAGTTCGGGTTTTCCTTTATCTGGGATCAGGGCTTGGGGTTCAGAGTTCGGAGAACTGCGGTGTTTTTTCATGATATAATATCCTTATCAGAAAAGCTGGTTGCCGAGTGTCTGCGTATGAGATACAAAATATCCACTCAAAAATGACAGGCAGACGTATCGAGGCACTTTGCAGTGATGCGTCTCGATACGCAAGCTTGGAAGCTGCTACACATTCGACACGCTGCGCTACTCAGTGCAACGCTCGACGTGCACTTCACTGATTTACAGAAATTCTGAAAGAACACTGCTTGGACGGCCTTTTTTGTATCCAGATTCACAGATTCGCGATCTCATATCCTATTTGCGCAAGGTTTTAAAAAAAGATTCCCGTCCAGATTCAGATG
>JBPOJG010000215.1:0-1582 GCA_052033835.1 Spirochaetota bacterium | reverse complement strand
TTTTATCTGAGTAAGAAAAATATTTTTTATCTAAATATTCCTCCACATCATAGATGTTTCCTCCTCCTTCTAGGGTAGAGTACATTTTCTTTCGAAGTTCTTCAAAGGCAATTTTCAAATCAGACTTTTCGAAATCTGCAATATACTGGCTTTGATCTGCATAATATTTAACTTTGTTTACTTGCAGTTCTGGATAGACCTTTTTTGTCTGACAGAAAGTAGAACCCCATAAAATAATAAATAATACTATCAATCTCATTTTTATTCTCCTATCATCACGTGCAGATGATTATCGTGATCTGGTCAGCGAAAGCGACGTTTGGAAACGTCGCCTGAGCTTGTCCGAATGTAGCCACACCTTGCTTTCTCATAATCTCCTCTTTCCATAACAATTGCATCATCATCTCGATTGGTTCGGCTCCGCAAGATGGGAGACCGCTGCTCACCAACCGAAATCCGCTCTATGCATCCTGCCGCAACCAGTTCTCAAAACCAAAATTAAGGAACCCCGTAGACTTTGCCTATGTAATTTAGTTTAATAATCCCATCTTTGTATTTAAAGCTAATTTGAATTGGAGGATTATTGATTCGATCTGTTTTGCCTGGATCAATCTCTTCCCAGGCAACATAACCATCTTTTACATTTATAACAAAAATATAAGGATTTTTTAATCCATTTTTAATTGATTTCAAATCCCAGACTTTCTGAATTTCATCTAATTTGGATCTTTCACCCTCGTATATAATAAATTTTTTAAGTTTTTTTTCGTCTGAATAGGAAAAATAATTATTGCTTAGATATTCCTCTAAATCATAGATGGTTCCTCCACCTTCCAAAATTGAGTATAGTTTCTTTCGAAGTTCTTCAAATGCAGTTTTCATAGAAGATTTCTCAAAGTCAGCGACATACTGACTCTGGCTTGGATAATACTTGACCTTGTTTACTTTCAATTCTGGGTAGACCTTTTTTGTCTGACAGAATGCAGAACTCCATAAAATAATAAACATTACTATAAGCTTCATTGTTATTCTCCTATAATTACGTGCAGATGGTTATCGTGATCTGGCCAATATTTGACAACCTCATAACCAAACTCTTTATTTATCGCTTCCTTCAATGTTTCATCATTAAACCAAACAGTTACAGGTTTTCCCTGTGCCTGTCCTGCTGCGACCAGTTCTCTGATGAAGTTTTTGGTTGCTTCCTTACTATAATCTTTGGAATTCATATGCCAGTTAGGTTTCATATCTTTATCGAAGAGGCAAATGTCCATCACCCTTCCTGCATTGTATGCGTGATGGAAGGATGCTCCTCCGCCTGGCATCGAGAGATCTCCGATATGAATCTCTGCGGAAGGATATTTTTTAAATACACTGTCGAATGCAGCTGAATAGACTTTATTGGAGTCTGCCATTCCGAACATATGGTATTTTTTCATATCCGGCCGGTCGGAATAATTGACCACCTTTCCATTCCATCTGCTGATATCAAACTGGTAAGAAACCCCTGCATTTGTTCCGAGGAGCGGTTCTCTTTGCAGATCCTTAATATATGCAGATATATTTTTCTTTTGGGCTTCGG
>JBPOJG010000019.1:0-11291 GCA_052033835.1 Spirochaetota bacterium | reverse complement strand
AGATCATCTTCGAAGATGACTTCCACAGGAACCGAGCGCACAGTGCCCTGCTCTATATGAAAACTGATTTTTCCAGTAAGAGGAGTGACTTTGATGCGGGAAGAGTTTCCCCAAATCTTTTTCACTTCCACGATATTCTCACCGGGCTGAATTTCATTCGCATCAATGACCACTTTCATAAACTGAATATGATAACTGACAAGATCCTTAAATCCCTCTACTTTCACTTTCACTGTTTTGTCGAGCTGTTTTGAATAGAAAAGATTTCCTGAGAGCTTAGGGTATTCTACCGGAATGTCTACAGTCTTCACCAGGATTTTAGAATTCTGAAGATTGATATAAAGGAACACGGAAAAAAGGATGGACCCAAGCTTGATATGCCAGTCGGAAAAGAAAAGCAGAAGAAGTTTGATAGAAATCCTGAAATAACGGAAGAGAATATTGTCTTTGCTCACTGTTTGCCCCTCTTCCTGGCTGTTCCCGATTCATCGGAAATCTTGCCTTCCATCAGATCCTTGAGCAGAACCTTCAGTTCAAAACTTTTTACAGGATGAATCATTTTCCCTTCATGACAGACGGAAATTTCTCCTGTTTCTTCAGATGTGACAAGACTGATTGCATCTGTATCTTCTGTAATCCCAAGAGCTGATCTGTGCCGAGCTCCCATTGTGGAAGTTCCCAGCTGATCGCTCATCGGAAGATATGTAGATGCTGACGCAACCCTGTTCTGTTCAATGATGACAGCACCGTCGTGCAGGGGAGAGTTCTTGATGAATATCGTCTTGAGAAGGCCGGACGTGATGTTTGCATCCAGAATAACCGCCTGATCCACATATTCCCTCAGGCTGATGTTTCTTGTAATGACAATAATCGAACCGGTCTTCGCTTCAGCCAGATCCTGGATTGCAGCAATCATCTCATCCAGTTCATAATTTGGTTTGATATTAAAAAATTTTATTAAAGGAGATTTTCCAAACTCTGTGAACGCTCTTCTCAGTTCAGGCTGAAGCAGAACAATTGCAAGAAATACAACCGCAGGACGGATGCTTGAGATCAGCCAGTCCAGAAGTTCCAGTTCAAAATAACTTGCAATCGATCCCAAAAGAAGGATTCCCCCGATGACAAGTATAAACTGTATTGCTCGTGTATTTTTAATGGCAATATATCCCAGATAAAAAAGCACACTGACAAGAATAATATCAATGCCCACTCTGGGATTGTAAAAATTATTAAAGTCGAACAGGAGAAGATTTTTTAGAAAATCCAACCTATATCCCCAGAACATCAAACATGTTGAACATGCCGAATTTCTGCTGCACAATGAATTCAGAAGCTTTTACTGCTCCGACTGCAAAAGTTTTTCTGCTCTCCGCTCTATGATGAATACTGACTCTCTCTTCTCCTGAAAAGAATTCAACAGTATGTTCACCTATGACTTCACCTGCTCGGAGAGTATGAATCCCAATCTGCTTTTTGTCTCTTTCTCCGTAATTGCCGTGTCTTCCGTAAATGACATCATTTTCGAGCCTGTCCAAAGTCTTGAGAAGCACCTGCTTCAAGGCGACTGCAGTTCCGGACGGCGCATCTTTTTTATGTCTGTGATGAATATCAGTCACTTCAATATCAAATTCCTCACCGATTGTCTTTGCGGCAAGTTCCACGAGCTTGAACATCAGGTTGACTCCGACCGACATATTCGGTGCACAGAGTATCGGAATTTTTGTGGAAATCTGATGCATCAGTTCTATTTCTTTTTCTGTATGTCCGGTAGCACCTATCACTACAGGTTTTTTATGTTTTTCACAGGCAGACAGAACATCCGGCAGGATAGCATGAAAACTGAAGTCTATTGCAACGTCGCACTCTTCGAGACTTCGGTCGATATCAGAACTGTACCTGACGTGATTTTCGCCGAGTCCTGAATTCAGTCCGCTGTCCATTCCCAGAAGAATGGAATCTGTCTTTTCTATTGCTGAACTCAGGGCCGAAGTTTTGGAATGGAAAAGGACCTCGGTGATTGCCTTTCCCATTCTTCCGCCCGCGCCGATAAGACACACTTTGTTTTTTTTATTCAAGGCCTTTCTCCTTCAGTTTTTTTACCAGTGCCAGAAATTCCTCCGCCTGTTTGGAAGAACTGAGCGGAGTCAGAGGAAGCCGCACTTCTCCGGAGCAGTATCCCAGATGATGCATTGCTGCTTTCACAGGAATTGGATTTGTTTCCAAAAATGCCAGAGTAAATACAGGCAGAAGTTCATAATAAAGTTCTTTTGCTTCTTCTAATTTTCCGGAATTGTAAAACTGAACGATTTTCACAAGTGTGGCTGGAAAAAGATTGGATACGACGGACACCACACCTTTTCCGCCAATCGAAAGAACCGGAAGAATCAGATTGTCATCACCCGAAAGAAGCGAGAAATGTTTCGGCAGAATCATAATCGTTCTGGCCATCTGTCCCAAGTCGCCAGTCGCTTCCTTGATAGAAACAATTTTGTCGAGTAAAGAAAGTCTCTTGGTGGTTTCCGGTGCCAGATTAACCCCGGTCCTGCCTGGAATATTGTACAGCATAATCGGTTTGGCAGAAACCTCGGCAATACTCTTAAAATGCAGATACAGTCCTTCCTGAGTCGGTTTATTGTAGTACGGATTGACTGACAGTACTCCGTCTGCACCGTCCTTGCAGGCACTTTCCGTAAGTTCACAGGCTTCCTTTGTGGAATTGGAACCTGTTCCTGCCACAACCTGAATCCTGCCCTTGATGAAATCGACTGTCTTTTTAATCAGTTCTTTATGCTCATCGTGGCTGAGTGTAGGAGATTCGCCTGTAGTACCGCAGGGAACGACTCCGCTGACTTTCGCCTGAATCTGTCTGTCCAATATCCTGAAATAGGAATCATAATCGATTTTTCCGTTCGAAAACGGAGTGATGACTGCTGTGTAAACTCCCTGAAACATGGTTTCAGGTTCGAAAATAGACTCTAAAATTACAATTAAAATTCAGCTGAACGCTTGAACCAAAAATCCCGTTTTCTCACCGAGACTCGATTCTGATCTTTTTGCCCTCAAATGCTATGGCATATTTGACTGTCTCGGCAATCCCCAAAGCCCGCAGTTCTGCCTCATACTGCTTATCTTCTATCTGAAGAAGTGCCGCCGCAACGGCTGATTCCAGACTTTCATTTTTAGACTGCTGCACTTTTTTAAATTCGATGATAATTCCCTTTTTTGTCTTATCCAAAGGAATGATCATAATATCGTATCTGCCGAACCGGCTCTCCCGATTGGATTTGACCGAATACTGACCCTGCAGGACAGAAATCAGCCCCAGTACAAAAGAATGGTACACCATTTCCGGATATCTGCTGTTTACATCAAAATAACTGAACGCATTGATCACATATTCCTGAAGAACTTCTTCAAAGTCGGAAACATTTCCTTCCAGCATCGCCTGCAGCATATAGTCCAGACGAGTTCTGTCCAGACTTTCAGTGAGCCATTCGCCGACAAACCTTTTGAAAACAGTCCTTACTTCCAGATTCGGGATCTGCAGTTCATGCAGAATCAGATCTTCCCCCATCCGCTTTTCGCCTACGACCTTCAGATATCCTGCAAAAAGAAACAGACTCCAGACGGCATCCCCGTCCTTTTCTATATCTTTCATTACAGTAAATGATTTTATTTCTTTAGTGACAGTTTCTCCCTGAATCAGTCTTTCGAGTTCCTGTTTTACTTTCAGCTCGCTTTTCGTCAGAAGTTCCTTGATCAGCAGATTGCTCGAAGTGTTCACCCAATATGGCTTGAATCCGCTTTCATATTTGTCTGCATAATTGATGACAGACCAAGGATTGTATATATCCTTACAGCCTCCGATGACATACCCGTTGTACCATTTCTTTACATTTTCTTTGTCTTTTTCAATACCGTATTCCTTCAGCATTTCTTCCACCTCCGATTCCAATATCCCGAATTTATCGGAAAATGCCGGATCCATTATCGCAGCAGTATCCAGATTGTTCATATCGGAAAACAGGGACTCTCTCGAAACTCTCAGGATGCCTGTGATGACTGCTTTTTCTATAAAGCTATTGTCTTTCAGGCCTGTCCCAAACAGAGAACGGATAAATTTAATTACTTTCACATAGTATTTTTCTACATATGATTCATGGATTGGAGTATCATATTCATCAATGAGCACAATGGGTTTCTGACCGTAGTGCCTAAACAGGCATTCAGAAAGAATTTTAATGCTCTTTTTATATGCAAGCGAATCAGCTTCCCGATTTATGATTTTCTGTATTTCCTTTTTGGATGTAGAATCTATTTTTTCAGAGTTCAATAAATATTTATGCCTTCTGAATTCGTCTGCAATCACTCCAGTCAATGTTTCGGAGCAGCTCTCCCAATCGTCTTCTTTCACATCCTTGAATGTCAGAAAGATCACCGGGTGTTTTCCTTGTTTTAATTTATATCTGTCCGACTCTTTCCATATATTCAAATGCTGAAACAGTACGGATGCATCAAAGAGATTCTCCGCCTCGGGCAGAGGAGCTTCAAAAAAATACTTCAGCATAGACAGATTGAGCGTCTTGCCGAACCTTCTTGGACGCGTGATCAATGTGATGAGTGCACTGGAATCCAGAATCTCTTTGATGAAAAGGGATTTATCCACATAATAGAATCCGCCTTCCAGAATTGTCCTGAAATCACTGTATCCGATCGGCAGTTTTTTGCGTTCAGTCATAGCAAGGACTAGTTTAAGGAAAGGCTCTTTTGCAGGCAATGAAAAACGGCTTCCGCAGGAATTACGAAAATCGACGGAGACACAATATCCAACTGTTCTTGAAAATTTACGAGCAAGCGGGCAAATGATTTTCCCGCTTCTCCATATTCCAAATACAATCAGACCGCTTCCTTCTTCAAAAGCTCCTTTGCATGTTCGAGTGCGCTGGATGTGACGTTTTCTCCTGAAATCATTTTAGCGAGTTCCCGTATTCTTTTTTCTCCCTGCACTTTTCTCGCGACTGTCTGTGTCCTCTGCTCCTTGGAGATTTTCTCCACATGGATCTGCTCTGTGCTCGCTGCAGCAATACACTGCTGATGTGTGATTAGAAGAAGCTGCTCTGTCTCAGAGATTTTTTTCAGTTTCTGTGCCACCTTGAATGCCACCTCGCCTGAGATTCCGGAATCAATCTCATCAAACAGAATGAGTTTTCCTTTTTCAGTGCAATTAAGTGCAGTCTTCAATGCCAGCATCAGTCTAGAAATTTCTCCGCCGGAGGCAATCTTGCGGAGTGGTCTCGGTTTTTCTCCGATGTTTGCACTGAAGTAAAAGTCCACCTGATCAAGTCCTGAATCTGTAAGATAGTATTTCTTTCCGCCCTCTTCGACATCTCCCTCAGGCGCAGTTTCCCATCTCATAATCACCTGAAGTTTTGCATCCTTCATCCCCAGACTTTCGAGTTCATGAGAGATTGCAGATTCAATCATTGGAATCACAGATCTTCTGCTCTGAGAAAGTTTAATGGATACATCACAGAGTTTCTTTTTTTCCTTTTCCAGTTCTTCTTTTAGGTTTCCCAGATTCTCCATCCCTGACTGAAATATCTCCAGCTCATTTTCAATTGTCTTTGCATACTGAATGAGTTCGGATACGGATTTTCCTCCGTATTTTTTCTTGAGTCTGGAGATCTGATCGAGTCTGTTCTGAACCGTTTCCATTCTTTCGAGAGAAAACTGAATCTCTTCTTCGTTGTCGTTGATGAGGGTCAGAAGATCACGAAGTTTATAATAAATATCCTGAACATCCTGAGTGAGAGTCTGGTATACAGGATCTATACTTCCTAATCTTTCTGAATGATGAAGTAATTTTGTAAAATGTCTGAGCGCACTTTCCTCGGAACCGTTCAGTTCCTCAGCCATCCCCGAAAGATACTGCAGAATTTTTTCGGAACGGATGAGAATCTTCTCCTCCTCAATCAGTTTGTCCTCTTCGTTTTCCTTGAGTTTTGCATTTGCAATTTCCTGAATATGGTATTCGTAGATTTCCTTTTTCTTTTCTCTGTCCTCTTTCTGAGTTTCGAGTTCAATCAGCCGATTTTTCAGAGTGCGGTATACAGTGTATGATTTCTGATACTGTTTTTTCAAATCCTGATTTGCGGCAAATGTATCGAGAATTTCGAGCTGCTTGGAACGTTCCAGAATGGAAATCTGTTCGTTCTGTCTGTGAATTTCCGCAAGCAGATTCCCGAGTTCCTTCAGAAACTGTGCAGGGACAAGTGCATCATTCACCTGAATCCTGGACTTTCCCTCCTGATTGAGTTCTTTTCTGAGAACAAGTTTTCCGTCCTCTGCTTCAATTCCCCTGTCCTCCAGATAGGCGGATGCTGCAGGAAGATCCTTGAGACTGAATTCCGCTTCGATCTGGTAACGTTTTGCTCCTGACCGAATATTCAGTGTATTGCATTTTGCGCCGAGAACAGTGCAGATGGCGTCAAAGATCAGACTCTTCCCGGAACCGCTTTCTCCGGTTAAAGAAGTCATTCCCTTGCGGAAGTCCAGATCCAGATTTTCGATGAGTGCGAAGTCGCGAATTTTAAGCTGATTTAACATGCCAGTCTCCTGTTTACTACTATTATGATAAGTAACGTAAAATAGTAAATAAAAAATTAGTGTTTTATCAGAATATTTCGGAAAAAATTTATTGCATTATGTCGCATGTCTTTTCCTACGGCATTTTTATCGGCTGTATTTTTTCTGCGAAATTGGACGGGTTGGGGTGACAGCGGTTGGTGAATGCGAAGCGTATCGAACCACACCAGGCAGAGGATGGGAATTTGGGAAAAATTGACCATTTTTATTTCTTGCTTTACTCCGGTATAATTCTCTATATTGAAAATAGAGGAAAACACTATGGAAATACGCGACTCGATCATTGACATTTCAACCCTGCCCGACATCGCCAAAATCGAGATACTTGACTTCTATCAATTTTTAATTAATAAGTATGGAAGCAGTTCACAGCAAGTGACACAGGAAGCTAAACCAAAGGGAGAGCGCTTTTCGAAATTTCTATCCAATCCGATTAAAGTAAAAGAATTTCATATTTACTCAAGAGAAGAACTCTATGAAAGATAGAATATTTCTTGATACAAATATTCTGCTATATGCAAAACTGGAGAGGATTATCGAAAAAGAAAAAACGGACCAAATTGTAAAAATACTGAGAGATTCCTAGGAACAATTCGTCATAAGCTCGCAGGTTTTAATAGAAATCAGTAATCAGCTTTTTAAAAACAAAATAGAGGAATCCATTATTAAAAACACAATCGAGATTATCGAAGAAGAATTTGAATTGCATACAGTAAACGCGGCAATAATAAAAAAAGCAATTGAGATTAAAGCGAAATATAAATTTTCTTTCTGGGACAGTCTGATAGTCGCTTCATCTTTAGAAAATAAATGCAGTATATTATATACTGAAGATCTCAAGCATAGCCAAGTAATAGAAACAACTTTAAAGGTAGTTAACCCTTTTAAATTATCCTAAATAAAGAATTTAAATTCAATGCATTCATCAAGAACATTTGGAGCAGTCCCTAAAAAATCATATTGCTGATTTTGATGCAGTTTCAGTTCATTACATTAAAACCATGGAAAAAATAAATCACAGCTGGAGCTCTATTCTCGAGTATCTTTAAAAAATGATTTGCCGGAACATCATTCAAAAAAAGGGGATGTGGGACTGTTGTGGAAATTGTAAAACATCCCGAAGGAAAAGATGCCAGTTATCATTACAATCTAACACATAAAACGATTCGCAAAGATCTAATCTCTATGCTTTCGGCTTCCCTTGTTTACTTTCCTCATGCGAGAAGTTTCTTTATTTTTTCGAGACTTTCTTCCTTGATGACCGCCTTCAGTATTTTCTGAAGAGTCGGGATATCCTGTATTGCAATTACTTTCGTAAAGATCGATTTGGATTTTTGTCCAAATTTAGTTTCCAGTGCAATTTGAATCGACTCTTTGAGTGCATTGACTGATCCGATCTGTTCACCCTTTCCTAAACCGACCTGTTCCCCTTCTTCTTTTCCCTTTTCGAAAGCATAGGCGATGCCGGAACTGTAGTCGTGTTCCGCTTTGATGCGTTCCTCGTAAAGTGCCTGTGCCTTCGGGCTTCGGGAAATATTCCTGAGTTCGGAAACTGCCTTTTTGATTTTAGGGTTTTTCTTTTCCAGAGTTTTCAAGTCAGTCTCCTTCAGATTCTGTATGTCCCTGAGAAGGCAGATCCAGATGTCCAGTTCGGACTCCAGAGTTTCAATCTTCCCGAGAAGTTTCTTCATTTCAATGATGTGAATTTCAAATTTCTCTGTCAAGAATATTTCAAGACTGTCCTCTTCCTTGATTCTGAACACTGAGTGGATTTTGGGATACTCAGGAAAGAGATTGAAATTGATAAAATTAAATGAATATACCTTCGGCAGATCAGAATAGGGTGCACCCTCCTTCAATGATCCGGAAAAAAATTTCGACCAATAGTAAAGGACTCTCTCGCCGAAGAAGGCTGAACTGGAGGCCTGCATTTCAATCAGGAACTGAACTCCTGAAATGTCTTCTGCGCGAATGTCCAGAATAGAAAGCTTGTCTTTATGAAACTTTTTTGGAAGTTCCGGATTCAGCACTTTCAGATGCCTGATTCTTTTTGCACCGGAAAACTCTGCAAAGGAATTCAGAAGATCCGTCAGCAGATCCGGATTTTTGGCAAAGACTGCCTTAAATACAAAATCATTGCTCAGAGGAAGAAGACGCATATCTGCAATATTTTATATTCCATTATCATTTTGAAGATTTTATTTTAAAACATAGTGTCCTGCAGAGCAATTATTCAGCTAAGGGTGTAATAGGCTTGACGATTTTCTTGAAATAAGCAGTCAGCCCGGACAACTGCTATTCAGCTGACAATGAATCCCCGCAACTTGTGAGTTTCAGCAGCTGGTCTCAAACTCCAGGAAAAATGTCGCCAGACTGTTCGAGAATATTCTGCTTTTTGCCGCAGACGAAGATGACGATGCTTTCGAATATGACTACAAGCTGAAAATGCTTCCTGACCTGGCAAGAAGGGTTACAGTGTATCATAATTCCGGCGACAAGGCACTGATTATCAGCGATATTACCAAGGGAAATCCTGACAGACTCGGAGCAGGAGGTCCGAGAAATTCCAGAATACTTCCGGACAAGGTAACAGTCGTCAATGTAGAACCGGTTCTTGCAATCGCTGACGACATCACAAGTCATAATTACTATCTCTCTGATGAAACTGTTCGCCAGGATGTAATCTCAGTTCTGAGTGGAACAGAGCCGCAGGATATAAAGATCCGGGAATACCAGTCCGAACTGAGAACTTACAGATTGAAGAAAAAATCTGTCTGATTTCATTATGGTCTGTCGGAGAGGCAGGCTTTCAGGAATATAAATAATCCTTTTTCTTAATATATCGTTTTCATATCGGAACAATAAAACACAGAGAAATTAATCCGAAATCATAAACCCTTGTATCTTACATTTGTTACAGTCTTTCCTCGGACAGGAAAAATTGATCACAAGGTGAAATTGTGTTTCGTTTCCGAATATAAGAAGACGGTCATCGTTTGAATCAATTCCGCAGACAGGGCCAAGAGGTTTTGTTATGACTCCATCCAAAAGAGAATCACGAAAGCTTTTTTGCTTTTTACCCAGTTCTCCATCCTCCGTTCTGCTCCTTTCTGTATCGAATATTATATTATATAACTTTCCTCTTTTCCGGATGAATTCAGATACCTGTTTTTTATTGTGTTTATCAAACCAGAATGCCATAGGACCGTCTCCGCCTGGGTGATAATAGACAGAATCAGAAAGATATTTTAACAGTTTTATAGGATCATTATTTCTAATTGCATCTATCACGGGCACAGACGCCCCTGCAGTGTCGTAATGAATCCTGTAATACGGGTATGCAGGTATTACAATCTCAAACCTTCTGATCTGCAGATTTCCCTGACTGTTTTCGTAGATCCAAATCCGATAAATCAAGAAATCAATTTTCTGAGTGAATAAATTTCGCTGTGTTCCTGGAGCTTCAGCTGTAATGAAATATGTATTCTCAGAATGCTCTTCCTTTTTCAAGCGGACTCCATGATATAGTTTTGTACTGCTGTCTCTGTAAAATTCGGAAAAACTGAGAATACTCGGAGGGGCAAGTTTTTTCTGAATTAAGGAGGAAAGATCAAAAAGACAGGAGTATAAAACACCTTTCCCTTCCAGAAATTCAGCAGAATGCTTTTTTTTTTCAAAGGAATATGACCCTGCAAAAAATTTTGTATTGTTTGGTTTTTCAAAATAACATTCATCAATATCAACTGTGTCCTCCAATAGATCCAAGATATGATGCAGATTACGATTTTCAAGTGCTGTCCGAAATTTATCTGAGAAAGTTATCAGCCTTTCTGTCTCAATCTTTTCCAAAAGTCTGTTCTGTTCTTCCTTTTTTATCTCAGCCTTTTCATTTCTGCAGAACAGAAAGGCAGTAAAAGCAAGACAGAGAATAATATTTTTCATTTTTTTTTCGGAACCGCTTTATGAAGCTGGATACACTTTTCTCTCAGCACAGTACATGTATAATGTCCGTGCAGACCGGTTGTATTGCCAAGCATCCCATTGACATTTCCAAGCCAGGTACCTGCAGGAATCGGAGTAAGCTCTTCTGTAGCTTTCCTTGCTTTATTGCGTAAAATGGTCTCCATCAGTTTGGCATTGATTTCAGTGGAATGTCCGGCTTCTACATCAACACCCTTTGCTATCGTATATCTTATAGTTGAACCTTGCATATAGTTCTCGTTATTCACTTCAGTTACATATATATCTTTACCACCTGCATAAAAGTCATGTCGGTTAGGGTTTCTGAAAAATGTCAAATCAACTTTACTACGTTCATCCTTTTCTATGACATTGCCATTCACGTCCTTTTTTACTTTGCCCTTATCATCCATTTCAGGCACCTTATGTCCTTTTGAACTTACATAGCTTTCATTTAAAGGAATAGCTCCTAAATCCTTTGCATTATTGTAAAAAAATACATCTGGACTTTTGTATCCTGGACTGTCCTCTTCGTTCTTTACAAAATATGCACGGCCAGTATAAACGCGCTTGTCTTTATTTTCTTTTTGCTCTAAAGGCCTGAATTCGTCCTTATAAGTTTCTCCGTCTATCGTCATCTCAGTAACAATCTCTCTGCCGGATGCTGTCTTCAGTTTTGGTTTTCC
>JBPOJG010000271.1:0-4815 GCA_052033835.1 Spirochaetota bacterium | reverse complement strand
GTATCTTTTCAATATCTTTCTCTTCCTGAAGATTGATTCGGATTACTCTTCTCTTGCCCACATTATACCATTCGTACAAACTGATCTGAATACTTTACTCTTTTATTTTCTAGGCTGATAGGTTACATTTTGACTACAGGCTGGATTCTAAAGCTGATATCCCGCCTGCATTCCGAAAAATTCTGGAATCGGAAATGAAATAATAAAATCAGATGTGATTGATGTAAGATGTCACAGACAGTAAAAGTTTTTTTTAGTCTTTTGAGTTATCGTTCTTTTCTGCATTTATGATGTTCATCTCTCTTTCGAAGATTGCATTTACCTGAAAACTGCAGGAACCGCATTTCGTAGAAGCACTGGTTCTTTCGATGAGTTTCTCGATTGTGTCGCATCCGTTATGTACCGCCTGAACCAGATCATTTTCACTGACGGCCCTGCAGATGCAGATGTTCTTTGGACGCATCATTGCATAAAGTCTGGCAAAATCCATTTCTTCATCACGGTCAGTCATAATTTATAGGACGGTAAATTTTACGGATACTGTCAATGAGATTACTGATTTTACAGACAGTACCAGTTCAGTACCGGAACCTATATCTTTATTTCTTCCTCTCTGATAAAAAAGATGCGAAGTTGACTGATTCACTGCCTTTTTTTCCACCATGTACTTTGCCAGTTTGTACTGACTGTATTCGACTGCCCAGTTGAATTCATTCAGTCCGCCGCCGCAGCCTGCAGTCTGAATATGATCGGCAGTTGCTCCTGCATCAATCAATGCCCTTGCCACCCTGTCGAATCTGTATATCCCCTTTTCTGGCAAAGTAGTGCAAGGTGGTTCTGTACGTTGCAGGGTTTTTGCCTTCCAGCTTCAAAGCGATTTCTACATAACCGTTATCTCTGGCATATTCCGCAGGAGTGGAAGACGGCTCTCCTGGAAAACCGACTGTTTTCGCTTTGGGATCTGCTCCCCTTTCCAGCAGAATTTTAATGACTCCATACTCACCGGCGATGATAAAACTAAGTTTCTTCATTTTTCCTCTCCGAAAGCCCTTCATTTTAGAAAAAAGCATTTCCGCAATTTCCAGATCAGGCTTTTGAGTTAGACATTGTTTTACTGCAGCAGGTTTAGAAAATAAGACAGCCTCTCTGCAAGCCTAGGATGACCCAGATTTTTCCATCGTGTACTGTAAAAACACTTTCATTCTTTAGAGCATTCTATAACGTTAGCACTCGAGACGCACTTATGAATACACCGACAAAAAAAGCCAGCCTGAAGGAACTCTTCGGATGGTGTATGTTTGATTTTGCAAATTCCTCTTATACGACAGTCATTATCACAGTAGTTTTCGGTGATATATTCAGCACAATCCTTGTCCCTTCTTCAGGTGATCCGGAAAATCCCTACAAGTATGGAAATATGCTCTGGGCAGTGGCATTGGCAATATCGTATATCCTTGTTGTAATCTCGGGTCCTTTTTTCGGAGCAGTGATGGATTATTCTGCGAGAAAGAAACAGTTCCTGTTTTATTCCTATCTGCTTTGTATTTTCAGCACCGCACTTCTGTTTTTCGCGGGAAATACAGGCGAATACTGGCTCGCATTTTTTCTCATCATCATTTCCAATTTTGCATTTGCCTCCGGGGAAAACTTCGCTGCCAGTTTCCTTCCGTTTTTAGGACCAAAGGATGAACTGGGGAAAATCTCAGGACTTGCCTGGGCAGTCGGTTATTTCGGGGGACTTGCAAGTGTGGCAATCGTTCAGTCACTCGGAGATGTCAAACCGGAAAATATCCTTCAGCTGAGATGGGTCGGCCCTTACACCGCAATCTTCTTTCTTCTCGCAGGAGTTCCTACATTCAGTTTTCTGAAGGAGTATTCAGACGGACAGACCCTGCCTCCCGGCAGATCCTATACCGGGATTGCGATAGACAGGGTAATTACAACAATGAAGGATGTGACCAAGTTTAAGGATCTCTTGCTGTATCTGACATCTCTCTTTTTTGCGATGGCATCCCTTGGAATCGTCATCAGCTTTGCATTCATCTATGGAAAACAGGAAGTGCATATTGATGATAAGATCCATAAACCTGTGATGTTCATTGTACTTCAGTTTACCGCTGCCGCCGGTGCATATCTTTTCGGAGTGGTTCAGGACAGAATCGGTGCTCTGAAGACTTTCAATCTGACAATATACTTTTGGATAGTATCTGTGATCATCATTTTGCAGGTTGCTCCTATTACCATTTTTTTGAACGGTATTTTCGGAACAAATATATCAGTCCAATGGATGTTTGTTGCAGTTACTTCGCTTGCCGGTCTTGGCCTTGGAGCTGTACAAAGTTCAAGCAGGGCAATTGTAGCGATCTTTGCTCCAGAGTCTAAAGTAGGAGAGTTCTTCGGACTCTGGGGATTTTCCGGTAAACTTGCAGCTGCATTTGGACTTCTGCTTCTGGCTCTGCTCCAGTCGTTTATGAGTTTCAGAGGATCATTTGCGATCCTTGCCGTTTTTTTCGCTGTATCCATATTGATCAACAGATTTGTGGATGAAGAAAGAGGCGCAAAAGCAGCCTCGGATTACAAGGAGTAAACAATGTCAGTGAATATGAACGAAGAAGAAGAATGGGAAATTTTCCAGGACCAGAAAAAGCTGGCTATGGCCACAATAGATGATTTGACTCATTTGAAAATTGAACTGATTGAGGCAAATATCCCTGTTCCCAATTTTATCAACAATGCAATTCGTTATCTGAAACAAAAATATCTTGTCGGTGCACAGACGATTGGAGAAATGATTCGGGTAAAGAATTAGAGTTGTATTCAAATCGGTCTCCTTTTTTTTAGAAAATGAGTAACTAAAAAAGGTAACTACTAAGCATTTTACAATACAGGGCAGAAAAGGGGAATTTAGCAGCTTGTAAGAGTTTGCGAAACCGCCGGTAAGCCCTAAATCAGTAACTAGTATCCACAAGGGTTCAGCAGTTACCTGAAAAGTAAAATAATCGGAACAGGGGAATATTGGCAGGCATGTTTATGAGTCAGAATCTGACAGAAGTGTTAGCAAATACAAAATTAGCAAAGGATTTGGCACAGGAGTTCAATATCCCTGTAGAAACAGCGGCCAAGCGAATACTCATTGCATTGAATAATCCGGATTTCACAGATTCAATCTTTGAATCAATGAAAAACTATCTGAACAAGATAGAGAATCTCGTTGTGACAAACGGCAGAATTGAAATTGTCAGTATGGACAACTGAGGAAATCAAATGAAAAACAGTTTTGCAGAACTTCTAGAAGAAAGCTTTAAGAAAAGAAAGACAATTACTCAAGGTTCCTCTCATGAGGTGATTGTGCTGAATGTACAGGATGATTATGTCTTCATTAAGTCCAGATCCGGTCTTCAGGGAATTATTGCAAAGGATGAGTTTCTTCCTGAAGAAATACCGGTGAAAGGGAAACTGATGAATGCATTTTTCCTGAAGGAAGTACATGGCGACTATTATTTTACTGTATGCCTCCAGCCGGATTCTCTGACCAAAGAGCTTTTGGAACTAGCCAGAGAAAATGAGATTCCTGTTCTCGGCCAATTAGGAACCGAGTCAAATGGCGGATACGAAATCAGACTGGGTGAATTCAATGGATTCTGCCCTGCATCTCAGTTTGATCTTGAAAAAAAAGGCAAGAACCTCACTGGACAGAAAATCAAATTCGTCATCAACGATATCAATGAAAAAACTTGGAAACTTTCCCTTTCTCAGAAGAGAATTTCTGATAAAGAAAAGGCTCTCAAGGTGGAGATCCTACAGTCAGAACTGAAAGAGGGGAGCTTTGTGTCCTGCACAGTGAAGTCCATTCACAATTTCGGTCTGATCGTTGATATGAATGGTCTGGATGCACTTGTTCCGATCAGTGAAGCCAGTTTTAAGAAAAATCCTAAACTCGATCAGGAGTTTTCTGTCGGTCAGAAACTCAGAGCGAAAGTGCTGAATTTGGACTGGTCTGCAAATAAGTTTTCTCTCAGTCTCAAAGATTCACTCGAAGATCCTTGGTCGAAAAAAATTCCTTTCAAGGAAGGGGATATTGTAAAAGCCGAGGTGGATTCCATCAAACCTTTTGGACTGTTTATTCGTTTTAATGAAAATTTCCATGGTTTGGTTCCGAATAAGGAAACCGGTCTTGCACAACGGACTCCTGCTGCGACCCATTTTAAATCCGGTGACCAGATAGATGTTTTCATCCTGGAAGTCAATCCGGTCAAAAGACAGATTTCCGCATCCATCGCAAAGGCAGCTGAGGCAAAGGAAAGACTCGAGTATGAGAGTTATCTGAATACTCAGCCGGTGAGCAATGTATCCAGTTTCGGCTTGGCTCTGAAAAAATCACTGAAGAAATAATTGCTTTTTCATATTGCTCTGTACAGGCCGGAGATCCCTCCGAATACAGGGAATATCGCCAGGCTCTGCGTCGGTCTAGGAGTCCCGCTTCATATTGTGGGAACTCCCTCTTTTGATTTATCCGAAAAGGCGGTTCGCAGAGCGGGGTTGGATTATTGGCCCCATTTGACACTTCATACGCACGAAAGCTGGGAAAAATTCAGAGACATAATTCCTGAAAATAGGAAATTGTACCTGATTTCAAAATTTGGAACTAAAAAGTACACAGAGGAAAACTTTACGGAGGGCAGTTACAGTTTGTTTGGAAATGAAACATCCGGAGTTCCCGAAGAAATCCGGACACAGATACCTTCCGAAAAAACTCTATATATTCCTATGAAACCGGAATGCAGAAGCCTGAACCTCAGCAATGCAGTCGCTGCA
>JBPOJG010000086.1:0-14461 GCA_052033835.1 Spirochaetota bacterium | reverse complement strand
TTCTTTCTGTCCATTCTTGGATCTTCTATATCTTTAAAATGCTCAAATATCTCAAATTCTTTATTCACATTGGATATTCTTTTGTATGATCTACTTTGTACTATTCATTTTTAATGCGTCCGCCTTGGGTCATTGGTCTTGCAAAAAAATATCCTTGCATCGCTTTAATCCCTCGCTTAGATAATATGTCCACCTGAGATTTGTGTTCTACACCCTCTGCAATTACTTCAAATCCCATATGCTGTGACAGTGCAATAATCGCATCCACAATTGCAGTACCCACCTCACTCGCATGAATTTTATCTACAAAACTTTTATCAATTTTGAGCTCATCAATCGGAAATGTCTGAAGGTAAGTCAGTGAAGAGTAACCGGTTCCAAAATCGTCTATGGAAAAAGCATAACCTTCATTTTTCAAAAGATTCATCTGACTCAAAGTATGTTCTATATTGTCAATCAGAGTACTTTCTGTGATTTCCAGTTTAATCCTGCGAGGTGAAAGATGGTAACTATCCATAGTTCTGTTCAGGGATATTTTAAGTTCAGGATTATGAAACTGTATTGCGCTGATATTGATGGACACTGTAAAATCTTCATCTACCAGATTTTTCTCAATCAGCATATTCAGAAGTCTGCATGTATCATTCAGAACAATATTCTGGAGCTGATGAATCAGTCCAAACTGCTCTGCGATTGGAATAAATTCCAGAGGAGATATGATTCCTTTTTCAGGATGAATCCAGCGAATGAGTGCTTCAGCACCGAATACCCTGTTGTCTGTGCTGACCTGCGGCTGAAAATAGGCACAGAATTCTCTTTCTTTGACTGCCTTGATAATGCCCTGTTCGACCTCAAGTCTTGTATCAAGAATTTTCTGAAGAGCCGGATCAAAGAAAGTGAAGCAGCCTCCTCCTTTCTGTTTGGAAATGTACATTGCAGCATCTGCACGTTTTAAAACTTCATCTGCATTAATATTTTCTCCATGAATGATGCTGATTCCGATGCTTGTTCCGATTCGGAACTCCCCTTTCTGAATATGGAAACTGGAAGAAAATGCTTCAATGAGTTTAGATGCAACTGATGCAGACCTTTCGCAGATAATATCCAGATCAAGTTCCATTCCTTCCAGAAGAATGACAAATTCATCTCCGCCGATTCTGGCAAAAATCCCGTTTCCTTCCAGAAGAGGTTTCAGCCTTTCAGCGATGCTCACAAGAAGTAAATCGCCGACTGAATGTCCCAATGTGTCATTGATTCTTTTAAAATCGTCCAGATCCAGATATAAAAGTGAACCTGCAATTCCGTTATGGTGCGATTTGTTGATGAGATGCTGGAGCTGTTCAATCAGAAGTCTTCTGTTGGGCAGATGAGTTAGAGAATCATAAAAAGCCAGATTTTCAATCTCTGCCTGAGCTTTCTTGTTTTCCGTAATGTCGCGGGCCATCCAAAGTACATGTTTTTTTTCAGGTTCGCCGGGAAGATAGTGCTCAATCAGAACAACTCGTCCTTCAAAAGTGAGCACACCTTTAGGAACAGGAAGCTGATATTCAAAGATTTGAACCTTGCCAGTCTTGAGTGCATTGTTGATGACTGTCATCACATCAGCCGCTTTTTTCCGCGGAAGTATATCACCTATATAATTGCCTACGAGGTTATGTACGTTATCGTGCAGCATACTCTGATCTCCTCCGTACACATCCACATACTTCCCTTCTTCATCAATGATCAGTGCCAAGTCAGGCATAACACTCGTAAATGCAGAAAGTTTTCTGTTGTTATGCATCAGCTCCAGAGTCAGATCTGCTTCCCTTTTTGAAAGACGCGACTTTTCAATAGCCAGTCCGGAAAGATGAGTGAATCGGGCAATTAAATCCAGATGATGTTTTTCTGGGTATTTTGGGCTTGTATAATAGATTGCAAAACTACCCAGTACTTCACCAGAAGATGACATAATCGGATTTGACCAGCAGGCATGGAGATTATTGGATAATGCAATCTCCTTGTAATCTTCCCAAAGCGGATCTGTTCCGATATTTTCAACAATGACCTGTTTTTTTGTAAAAGCAGCAGTACCACAGGAACCGACCTTGGGACCGATCATCACGCCGTCAATTGCCTGGCAGTACGGCTCGGGAAGATTTGGAGCCGCCCCTGTTCTCAGCCTGTACCCTTCCAGGAGAAGAATGGAACTTCTGGCACCAGGTTCATCCAGAATTGATTCTATGAGCAGACAGATTTTTTCCAGGCATTCCGGAAGAGAATGACCTAGGGCTATTTTCTCGATCACCTGCTGCTGAGCTTCAAGCAGATTGAAATACAAGTCGTTTTTCATTATTTTTTGTGCCGCAATAAATCTGCAAAATCAGTCTTTTTCATTTTGTATGCATAAGGTGTTTTTAATGATGCTCTTCAATTTTGAAAATCTGTCAATTGTTTTTCAGAACAAAATTCCGGGGCAGGTCTCAAAAATGAGAAAATTTGTTAATTTTGAAAATTGATTTCTCAAAATTGATCCAGCCCATTGCATTGGCTGATAATGAGTGAGTAACAGACGGGACATTACGGCCGTTCAGGCTGAACGTCCGTTTTTAAAGACAGTGATCATTTATAATTTCACATCTTTGAATGAAACTGCCTCTCATTATCGGGCAAAGCAGTCAACAGCAGACTATGATACAGAGAATCAAATACAAATTAATAAAGTATATATATTATATATTTCCTTTTTTTTCTCTGCTCATCTTTCTTTTGTGGCCGGTTTCATCGGCTGATCTGACAAAAATCCGTTCTGCAGAAATTTATTCTTCGGATGGAAAAAGACTGAGAACATTTCAGAATGAATCAGGACATTTCAGTTCTTTCGAAAAGCTGGAAAAATTTCCGGATTATTTAATCAGATATCTTCTGTTTCTTGAAGATAAGCGGTTTTATTATCATCCCGGTTTTGATCCAATTGCAGTACTCAGAGCTTTTTACAGAAACATTACCTATGGCAGAATGACATCCGGCGCATCGACTCTGACTCAGCAGACAGTGAGAATTGTATACAGAGATTTTTTCCCTAAAAATATCTACCTGAGAAAAATTCTGGAAATACTTTATGCAGTCAGATATGAAATTCGTTTTTCCAAAAAAGAAATTTTGGAAATTTATCTGAATTCAGTTTCGGTCCGATCCAATCTGGAAGGTTTTCCGTCTGCATCGCAGGCAATTTTTCAAAAAAATATTTCTTTCCTGTCGCGAAAGGAATCATTCAGCCTGGTTCTCCTTCTCAGAAACAATTCCCAGCCGGAAGATGCATTCAGAAAACGGTGGAAAATGTCTGCTGAAACTGCTGATTCAGATCTGAAAGAAATCCCTGAAGATATAATAAATATAATTTATCATGATAAATATTCAATTCAGAAGCAGGAAGACAGAAATACAGACCATTATGAAGTATTCTTGAGAAAACTCTTCCCCGATGAAAAAGGAAGGATCATTTCCTCTTTGGATGTAAATCTGAATACGGCTGTCCGAAATGTGATTCGGGAAGAAATGGAATATATGAATATGCATCATGTTACAAATTCTGCAGCCATTGTTCTGAAACTTCCCAGGAACGGAGAAAATTTTCTGGAGCTGAAGGCGATGGTGGGATCCAGAGATTATTTCGAAAGTCTGGAAGGCCAGGTAAACGGAACATCTGCATTCAGACATGCAGGAAGCACGATGAAACCTCTTCTGTACGCACTTGCATTCGAAATGAATCTGATCGGTCCTGAAACTATATTAGACGATTCTAAAGTATTTGTTCCGATTCCTGACGGCGGAGTCTACAGTCCCAAAAATAATGATCTTCAGTACTGGGGAAAAATGACTGCAAGCGAGGCTCTGGCAAATTCCAGAAATATTCCGGCTGTCAGAATTATTTCCATGACGGGCGTTTCCAGATTTCGGGATACACTGATGAATGCAGGACTCACTCATTTAGTGAGATCTCCTGACTATTATGGGCCGGGACTGTCCCTGGGAAACGGAGGAGTCAGTCTGATTCAGCTTACCAGAGCATACACTGTCTTTTCTGAAAATGGAGTTCTTTATCCTATAATCATGGGAAAAAATGAAGAGGACAAATATCTTTCACTGGGTGAAGAAAAAAAACTTTTCAGCAGAGAGACAGCAGACAGGATAAAATATATTCTTTCTGAAAAGGAACTCAGAAGAAGAGCATTCGGTGAAAGAAATTTCTTTGACTTTCCATTTGATGCCGCCGTCAAGACAGGAACCTCCAAGGATCATCGAGATGCCTGGGCTGCAGGTTTTTCTGCTGAATATGCAGTCGGGGTCTGGGTCGGAAACTTTGACGGATCTTCCATGAACAGAATCACGGGAGGCTGGGGAGCCGGACGCATTTTTCATCAGATACTCAGAACACTTCATGCCGGGAAAAAAATAAAATTTAATTATTCTGAAAAATTAAAAAAGACAGACTACTGCAGAAAAACTGGAAAGACTGCCGGGGCAAAGTGTTCCAAGATCACAGCACTTTCCCTGAAAAACTCTTCATCGGAAATCTGCAGTCTTTCCCATTCTCAAAATTCCCTCACAGAAGAAAACAATGATCGCAAGGCTGAAATTACTGCACCCTCATCCGGAGAAATTTTTGTTCTGGATAAATCATCGAGCTTTGAGCATCAGAAAATTCCAGTGAAACTCAGCCTTAAAAAAGGTCTGAAGTATACGTTGAGGCTGAACGGAAAAGATATTCCAGTTTCAGATAAATTCTTCCTTCCTGTGCGCAAGGGAAAATACAGACTTGAGCTTTTCCATAACGAAGAACTTGCAGATAAAAAAGAATTTACTGTGAAGGAATAGACTCGTCGGCAAATCAGGAAATACCTTTCTTCCAGTTGGACCAGTCAGGTATCAGAAAATTATCAAAGTCAAAATTCCTAAGTTTCAATTTTTCAACAATGACGCTCCGGTGATGCTCAATTTTTCTGTCTATTTCTGCATTGGACAGATTCATCTCTTCATAAATGAACGGATCTTCAATATAGAATAATGACTGTAAAAGAATAAATGACCAAAAATCAGGATATTTCATACGTAATTTATCATTATCGTGTTCAAGTTTAAAGATACTGCCGCTTTCATCAGAGACCAGATATGAATATTCGTACAGATACTTTGCCATCGGTATGATTTTGAACGGTAACTGTGAGTCGAAGAGTTCGTCTTTCATTTCATTTATGATTTCTTTGGGAGAAAGAATTTTGATTCCGTCCAGATCCTCGATGCCGTTAAACTGGATAAGGAAATTTCTATAATCTGACGGGAATTTCCAATTTAAATTTTTTTCAGCAGATTGAATGTCTTTCTCATTCGACTGATCATAATTGAAGTTCAATCCATCATAATTTTCGGCCATTTCATTCAGCCATTTGTAATCAATATCATTTCTTTCTTCCATCATTCATCTCCTGCATTATTTCAATTCAAATTAATCTGCTGAAGAGGCAGTCCTTATTTACCTGAACAGCCTACAGCATTTTCTCTGCTAATCTTTTTACTGCTTTTTTTCAGGAAGATCCCTATTCACTGCCAAGCAAAAAATATGTAAGAATTGCTTTTTACTAAATCCTTCGACAATTTCTCTTATTGACATCCAGTATCTTTTTGAGAAAATTTTTATCCAATAATCTGTGTACTGGCAGAAAAGTTCGTCATATAAGGCATGAGAAGGCTGTTTGTTCTAATCGTAATTTCTTTTTTTTCCGGCGGTTGTACTGCTTGGCCGTTGGTTGCTGCTCTTGCATTTGGAAAAAATCAGAATAAATCACCGTTTTTGCCTCTCATTCCTCAATCAGCAGTTTCCGAATCTCCCGGCAGGCTTGTTCCTGCCCCAGCCGGTTTTACTGTAAGCAAAAGAGAAGGACTGATGACATCTGAAAATGGCACAACAGACAGTTTTACCGTACTGTTAAATAAGAAACCTGCTGCAAATGTAACTTTGAATCTCGTGTCCAGTGATACACAGGAAATCACTGTTTCTCCGTCTGAACTTGTTTTTACTCCTGATGACTGGTCTTCCGCAAAACAGGTCACTTTGACTGGCATTAACGACGGGCCTGTAATTGATGGAAATAAATCTGTAAAGATCATTCTTGGACAAGGTGTCAGTTCCGATTCAGAATACAACAGTCTGAGCGCGGGTGAAGTGTCTGCAGTGAATGTAGACAATGACTCAGCAGGAATTGCAGTTTCTCAGACGAGCAATCTGAATACTTCCGAATCAGGGGACTCGGATACTTTCACTGTGGCATTGAGTTCAGCTCCTACAGCAAATGTAGTTCTGACACTTGTAAGCAATAATACAGCAGAAGGAACAGTCAGTCCAGCAACTCTGACATTTACTCCTTCGAATTATTCCACTCCTCAGACAGTGACTGTAACCGGAGTGGATGACGGAAATACTGATGGAAATATAGCATATACTGTTTCCATTACAAATGCAGCAAGTTCCGATCTGGCATATAACGGCCTCAGTGTTCCGAACATCAGTGTGACTAATTTCGACAATGATACTCCCTGGGTATTCATTGATGATACTGTTCTGACTACATACGAGCAGCCGGGCACTGTCAAAACATACAGAGTGAAACTGCTGAAAGAACCTGCCGCAAATGTGACAGTCAGTATGGTAAGCAATGATACAACAGAAGGAACAGTCAGTCCGGCATCTCTTACTTTCACTCCCGGAAACTATTCCGTATTTCAGACAGTGACAGTGACTCCAGTGTATGAGTCCGCAATTGACGGAGATATTACATATACCGTCAGGAATACTCCAAGCAGTGCTGATATGAATTATAATGCTCTGCTTCCTGTCGATGTTACGGTGACAAATGTGGATGCAGTGCCTGGATTTGAAATTACTGCAGTCAGCGGTGCCACTGACGAGTTTGCAGCAACTGCGACTTTTCAAGTGAGACTGAAAGCTCCTCCCGCATCTGATGTAACATTGAATCTCAGCTCAAGCAATACATTGGAAGGCATAATCCAGTCCGGTTCTTCTCTCACGTTCACTTCTGCAAACTGGTCCATTTTTCAGACAGTGGTAGTAAGGGGAGTCAATGACTCAATCAAAGACCCTAACAAGGGATATACAATCATTACATCTCCGGCAGTGAGCGCAGACTCGGCATACAGCGGAATGAACCCTCCTGATATTGATTTAGTCAACGGGGACAATGATACTCCGGGATACACTGTCAGCACAACAAGTGTATCTCAGAATGAGGGAGGAACGCAGACATTTACAATCAGACTTTCTTCAAGACCGACTGCAAATGTGACTGTCAATTTCAGTTCCGCAAATACTTCAGTTGCGACTGTATCGCCTGCTTCGATTACATTTACCACTTCAAGCTGGTCTACAATGCAGACAGTGACAGTGACAATGGTGGACAATTTTGCAGATACGGCAAATAACGGAACAAGTATTCTGCTTTCCAATGCAGTGAGTTCTGATCCAAATTACAGCGGACTTTTCAGTACAACAGTGACAGCAACATCGATTGATAATGATACAAGAGGAGTCACTCTTGCAAACAATACATCCAAGTTTATGTTTGATTCTCCGAGTTCGACTGAATCATTTACAGTCAAATTGAATTCACAGCCGACTGCAGATGTGATTTATGATGTGACAAGCCTAAATACCTCCAAGGTTATCGTCAGTCCTTCCACATTGACATTTACTCCAGCGAACTGGAATACTGCTCAGACTGTGACTTTGACAGGGGCTGGAAATCCTGATATCAATGCGGCTGACGCAAATGTGACTATCAGAGTAGGTGACACTTCCAACAGACCTCAGTCTGGACTGAGTGATTATAATCTGACTGCAGCATCAAATGTAAGTGCAAATGTATGTGATCTCGATGGGGGTTATCGGGTTGCAGTATGCAGACCGTCCGGTGCATTTACAACTTCATTCAGTGAAAATGGAGGAACAAGTTCTCAGTTTATTCTGGGAATTTCAGATGTGCCTTCAGCCAACGTCACAACAAGCATAACGTCTTCCGATACCACAGAATGCAATAATATTGGAACTGTGACATTTACTCCTGCATCCAGGATATCAGCAAAGCTCAGCGTATCAGCTTTTAATGATGTTATTCTGGACGGAAATCAGACCTGCACAATGACGGCTTCCAATACAGCAAGCACTGACAATAATTTCAATAATCTTGCAGTAACTCTTCCTGCAACTCTGTTTACTGTTACAGACAATGAGATTCCGAATATCAATGCAGTTCCGAACAACCTGAGCACAGGAACAAGAATGACAGTCAGAACATCATCTGTGAACACATTTTCTGTCACACTTACATTTGCTCCGACAGCAAACGTCACATATAATTTAAGCGCCGGGGCAGGCTGTACGGGGGCTTCAATAAGTCCTGCCAGTATGACATTTACTTCTGCAAACTGGAATGCAGCACAGACAGTTACATTCACAGCAGGAACTGGAAGCGGAAACTGTCAGGGAGTCACTGGATCTTTCAGCAGCACAGATCCAGTATGGAATGGAGTGAATCCATCTGATTTCTATTTTAATGTTCTGCCTCCGGGGGTGACAGTCACTCTGCCGACAGGAACTGCTCCATATCTCACTTCTGAAATAGGAACAACTCAGACATTTCAGGTAAAACTTAATTCAGCACCGACTTCGAACGTGACAATTTCTGTATCCAGCAGCAATACAGCCGAAGGAACTGTATCTGTATCAACACTTACATTTACCTCTGCAAACTGGAGCACAAATCAGACAGTCACAGTAACGGGTGTGGATGAGTCTGTCTTTGACGGGGATCAGAATTATCAGGTAATTCTATCGAATACATCCAGTGCTGATGCGGGTTACAACGGATTGCCTTTCACCAACCAGACAATCAACTTTAAGAATATAGACAATGACTGAAGGGAATCAATTTATGAAAAATGTATCATACATTATAATTGTCTTCAGTCTGCTGATTTCAGTAAACTGTCAGCACCAGAGAGTCAGACTGCTCGAAGAAACTCAGACACAGACACCCAAGGAGGATGTCATTATAAAAAATAAATTTTATCTTTGGGGACTCTTTCCGCGAAAGGTAACTGTGGATATTTCTGAAATCTGCGAAAGCGGCAAAATGGAGCTCGTGCATCAGTATGAAAATCCTGCGGATGCAATCTGGGCTCAGGTAACGTTCGGAATATATTATCCGAGAACAATCAGGGTGAAATGTCAATGAAATATATTATATTTGTAATTGTTTTTATCATCAACTGTCATACTACTGAAATCATCATTTCCAAATCAGGGGAAACAGACTCTGCTGTGCTGCAGGAAACCAAAAAGGAGCATCTGATCATTATGGGACTATGGTCACTGCCCTGGAAAAAATACTATCAGCCCAAATGCGATAAGCCTGTGAAAATCGTGATGAAAAGAGATTTTCTGGATTCATCTCTGCATATACTTCTGGGAGGAATTTATACACCGCGGACAACCGAAATCTACTGTGAGCAGAAATAGTCGTAATCATTTTCCTCCAAAGTTCTTCAGAATTCTAATTGTATCGGTAAAATTTCCTGTATCATTTAAATTTGAATTTTTTGCATCCTTCTCACCTTCTTTTGCCCATTTCAGAGGAGTTTCTCCATCATCAGTTCTGCCGTTGACTGCTGTTCCTTTTTCCAGAAGAAACTTTACTGTTTCATAATGACCATGTAATGATGCTCTGTGAAGTGCAGATGCATCATACTCATCCTTAAGATGAATGTCCGCGCCTGATTCGAATAGAAATATTACAGCAGGCAGAATTCCTAGTTCGCTTGCATGAATAAATGCTGTCCTGTTTCCATATTTTTTGTATCTTGTATTGATATCCGCTCCGTGTTCTAAAAGAACTTTAATAACTTCAATCCATTTGTCGAACTGATAATTGTTCATTTTATATCCGGTTGAATTCAGGGAAGAGAGAAGAGCATCAAATCCATCGTTATCCTTTGCACTGACTTTCGCACCGGATTTCAGGAGTTTCAGTACTTTCGCAGAATTCCCATCTGAAGCGGCGGCAATCAGCTGATCTGTTTTCTTTCTGTCCTCATTCATAAAAAACCTCTAAAAAAGAAAAGGATTTCCTAATGCGACTTTGTCAAGTCATCAAAGCAAAGGCGGAAGAGTCATTGGAATATTCACGAAGAAAGTCCTTCAAAATATAGAATTTTCCCTGAAAGTTCTTTGGCTGATCTTTCTTTATATCTCTGCAACTTGGCTTGTTCTGGGTACTCTCAGCAGTTTCAGCAGAAGATCTACAAGATGGTGGATGAGAAGACAAAAAAGAATTATACAGTAGCACAGCTGATCAGTCTGACTGAACAGCTTCTGACTTTGATTCTGACGATTTCCATGGGTGCACTGGGAAGCATTATATTTCTCACAAAAAAACTCTTCAATCCAATGCAGAGATCGAAATCAATTTTCTGGTATCTCTTCCGTCCTTTTCTGGGAATGGTGACTATTCTAAAGAAAGGCAGGATCTTAAAAGCGTGCTGCCAAACTAGCAGCCGCTTCGCTACTTGCGGGGGTTGCAAACCCCTCGCCAAGCCTATTTGCTGGATCAAACAAGTCCAATAATTGTGCCAATGTTTCCAGCAGAAGCTTCTGATGATCCAAGTTAAGCACGGCATTGTACTTTGCACTGCAGGCATTGGTGCATGATTTTTACGGCTGATTGGCTGTTAAAAACTGTGTTCACCTTTCATGAAGCTGATAAAATTTTGCTATCGTAAAAAAAGCTTTTCCTCAAGTTTGTAATCAGAGAATGAATGATGCAGATATTACAAACCCGATTCTAATAAATCGGTTTAATTTAAAATTCAATAATAAGCAATTTGAAGAAAATTTTAAGGAAAATTATTATTGGACTTCCCTAAGCATTCACAGATTTGCGATCTTATTGGCAATTATTCTTTATGCACTCTTTGCTTATCTTGATGTGTGGATGTCTCCAGACTCAAAAGAAAAAATATGGTTTATTCGATTTGGAATTGTCGTTCCGATTTTAATTCTTACTTTTGTTTCGACCATTTTTTCTGTTTTCAGAAAAGCAAACCAACTGTTATTTGCATTTACAAGCATATCACTGGGACTTGGAATCGCAGCAATGATCAGTATCGCCAGAGAAAGTGAACTTGGACATAATTACTATTTTACCGGGCTTCTTCTGGTCATAATGTGGATATATACTTTTACCAGATTGCTTTTTATTGCAGCCGCCCTTTCTGCATTGATCGTCACTGTTTCCTACTTCTATGTGATTATCTTTATTCATGATATTATCAGGACGTCACCTGCTCTCTTTTTAAATCATCTGTTCTTTTTTATAAGTTCTAATATTATTGGAATGTTTGCAGTGTACAGTTTTGAATATTATTATCGAAAGAATTTCATTCATATCAATAATATTGAATTGAAAAGAGAAAAACAGATCAACGAAAGGCTGATGAAAATAGATAAAATTAAGGATGAATTTTTATCGAATACCTCTCATGAGCTGAGAACACCTGTTCATGGGATAATAGGCATCAGTGAATCTTTGATCGATGGAGCAACAGGCAGACTTGGTGAAGAAACTATAAACAATTTACAAATGGTTGTCTCAAGCGGCAAACGTCTGTCGAACTTAATCAACGACATTCTGGATTTTTCCAAATTGAAGAATCAGGAAATCGAATTGCAGAATAGACCAACCGACATAAGACAATTGTTTGAAGTTGCAATTTCAGTGATTAAGTCTACAATTAAACGGGAGGATATTTTACTATACAATGAAATACCCGACTCAATTCCTCTTGTATACGGGGATGAAAATCGAATTCAGCAGATCATCTACAATCTTGTCGGAAATGCAGTAAAATTTACCTATGCAGGGTTTGTAAAAGTAACGGCAATTGAAAAAGAAGAATTTATTGAAATCTGTGTGGAAGATACCGGCATTGGAATACCGGAGGAAAAATTTGAAATTATTTTTCAATCCTTTGAACAGGCAGACAGTTCTATTGCCCGCCGTTATGGGGGAACAGGAATTGGACTCAGCATAACTAAAAAACTGATAGAACTTCATACTGGAAAAATTTGGCTTACATCTGAGGTCGGCAAAGGATCTAAATTTCATTTCACTCTCCCCAAAAGTAAAAATCAAAAAGCTGAGCTGCGAAAGGAACCTGAAAATGTTCCGACTGCTGAGCCTGTCTCTTTGAAGCTAGCTAAAGAGGAGGGGGATGCAGAAATGACAAAACCTCCCGTATTGAAGGAAGAAGAAAATAATTCCAGCATCAAAATTCTAGTAGTGGACGATGAGAAAATAAATGTTCAAATTCTGACGAACCATTTATCCTTGCATAATTATATTGTAGATACAGCATCGGATGGAATAGAAGCATTGGAAAAAATCAGGAATAAAGATTACGACTTAGTGCTGCTGGATATAATGATGCCCAAAATGTCAGGTTATGAAGTATGCAATACTCTGCGTTCAGAAAACTCTCTTTACGATCTGCCAGTCATAATGCTCACTGCCAAAAATCAGCCGCAGGATATTGTAGTAGGATTTGATATGGGGGCCAACGACTATTTGATCAAACCATTCGAGAAAAGTGAGCTGTTGGCAAGGGTAAAAACATTGGTCTCATTGAAAATATCAGTCAGAAATGCCATCGACAGTGCAAAGCTTGCAAATACAGATGCACTCACTGGACTGAATAATCGGCGTTTCCTGTTTGAGCAGGCAAACAAAGATTTCGAATTTGCAAAACAGAATAATACAGATTTTTCGCTTATGATGATCGACATTGATCACTTTAAGAAGTTCAATGACACCTATGGTCATGATACGGGAGATGAAATCATTAAAATAGTAGCACGCGGAATTTTAAAATCCTGCAGGGATTTAGATACAGTCGGAAGGTATGGCGGAGAGGAATTCAGTGTCCTGCTTCCAAATACCAATATAGAAACTGCTTCTTCGGCAGCTGAAAAAATCAGAGCCTACATAGAGCAGAAAACATATCACTCTGAAAAATATGGAGATTTAAAGTGCACCATCAGTATTGGGATTGCCAGTTTGAATGAGAAATTTGTCAGGGTAGAGGATTTATTCAAAGATGCGGATAATAAGCTTTATACTGCAAAGGCAAATGGCAGAAATAGAATAGAAACAGCATAGTGCGATGTTATCAGCCTTTGTCCAGTGGGCTGTGTACTGTCAACAAATTGACGTCTGAACTGCCTGGTTTACGGCTTGGGGTGGAACAGTATTAAAGTCGTTAGGTGAAGAACTCCTTTTCTGCAGATCTATAAATGATTTGATTAATCAGACCGCTCCGGAAAAGTCTGTTTTTGGGTAAAATCGCGGATAAGAATGGAGAACAGTTTAATACATTTATTTCTTAGGCTGATAACATCCTTTCTCATTTTTTATCTGCTGAACAATATTCAAAGGCACCTTGCATTAAGCAGAAGAGTTTCACTGTCCATTGAATCTATTGTGTTCCCGGTTCTTCCTTCAATGCAGTAATCAGAAAAACTGTAACGGTAACTGTGTATTCCTTCAGAATCAGCAGCCGGAATTTTTTCCTTTCTCGAATACTTGAAAAATGATTCTTTTGAGACTGTCTCTGTATATATAGAATCATAATCGTATTCCCGTCTTTCAATGCCGTCTCTGCTGTATCGGCTTCCAGTTTCAGTAAAATGCTCTTCTGAGATTTTTCTTCCTAATAAATCATATTCATATTTTGATCTGAACTTCAATACAGATTACAGACTGATTGGAAAACTGTCCAGTTTCAGAATTTCTTCCCTTCCTTCCAAAAGTCCTCATTCAAAAATCCGCGGAATGAATGAAATATATTATAATTATAAAGATACATTATGTACTTCAGTATTAAAACTGACTGTTCCAAGTCTTCCTGTGTATTCTGCAAAAGCAAAAGAATCGAAATCAGGATTCATTGATTCCGATATGGCGGTTGTCCAGTATTCTCAAAATCTGAATTCAATGACTCCTGCCTATCTGGGTTATCTGAGTTGCTTTCAATCCAGACAGGCTTTTATTGAGCTGATAAAAATCAGCACAGATGAAAATCCAGACGAAAACAGGAGTATCAGCTTGAATTTTCCGGCAGGATCAGTATTTACAAACTGCGGTCTGAAAATAAACAAAACACAGAAAAGCTGTTCCTGTCTGTCCGTATTTCATAAAAAGGGTCTGAAAAAAGAAATTCAGGAACAACTGAAAGTGAGTGAGTGACAGTATCAAAAATATTCCTGACATTATATTTTATTGTATCTTTCCTTGGCCGCAAATTTCAGAACGATATTAGGACGGAGAATATTTATGTGGGATGAAAGATACAGTGC
>JBPOJG010000320.1:0-9700 GCA_052033835.1 Spirochaetota bacterium | reverse complement strand
GCCTGTTCTGCAGGAGATAAAAAAAAGATTTTAAGAACTGCAGATGCTGACAGACGTCCTGCTCCTGAAATTCCTTTTCTCGGCGGAAAAGATGCTTCACTTGTGATATATGAATACAGTGATTTTGAATGTCCTTACTGCAGGAAAGCTCAGAAAAGTCATTCACAGATCAGACAGAAATACGGGAACCGCATCAAGTGGATTTTTAAGGATTTTCCATTAGATTCTCATGATAATGCAATGACAGCTCACATATATTCCAACTGTGCCGCCGAGCAGGGGAAATACTGGGAATATTTCAGTCTGCTTTTTGAAAATTCGGGAAGACTTTCTGAAGAAAACTTGAAAGAGTTCGCTTCTTCTCTTCAGATGAACTCTGCGAAACTTTCCGAATGCAGTGAACGAATTTCGGTCAGACAGAATGTGGAAAAAAGCAGAAATTCAGGAATCACAAAAGGCGTTCAGGGAACTCCGACTCTTTTTATCGGAAGCAGAATGGTTCCCGGAGCGCGACCCTTTGAAAATCTGGATATGATCATTGCAGAAGAACTTGGAGCGGGATACTGAATATGAGGATTGAATTTCCCAAAGACTTTTTTTTCGGAGCGGCTACGGCTGCGTATCAGATTGAAGGAGCGTTCAATGAGGATGGAAAAGGCCTTTCCATCTGGGATGAATTTGTGCGCAGAAAAGGAAAAATTAAAAATAATGATACAGGAGATATTGCATGTGATCATTATCACAGGTATGCAGAAGATGTGCAGATTATGCAAAATATGAATCTTCATGCATACAGATATTCTGTATCCTGGCCTAGAGTGATCCCGTCCGGAAAAGGTGCAGTGAATGAAAAAGGAATGGATTTTTATAATAAACTCACTGATGAACTTCTGAAAAAAAACATCACCCCTTTCATTACTCTGTATCACTGGGATCTTCCTTTGGAACTGCACAGAAAGGGAGGATGGAGAAACAGAGATACTTCCTATGCATTTGCGGAATATGCGGAACTGATGACAAGGAAACTGGGGGACAGGGTGAAACACTGGATCACACTGAATGAACCCTGGGTGGCAATGGTCACAGGATATGTGGTGGGGGTACATGCACCCGGAGAGAGGACTCCTTTCAGTGCACTCAGAACAGCGCACAATATGCTTCTCGCTCACGGACTGGCACTCGATGCAATGAGAAAGGTGAGATCCGACCTGAAAATCGGTCTGACAAATGCTCTTTCACCCGTGCATTCCTTCCGCAAGGATCTCACACTGAAAGCAGAAAAAAAAGCAGACGCAATTGTGAACAGACTATGGCTTGATCCAATTTATCATGGAAAATATCCTGAAATCATTGAAAAAAATGTATTTGCTGCAAACAGAGACAATATCAAGCAGGATGATATGAAAATCATCTCCGGAAAGACTGATTTTCTAGGAGTAAATCATTATACCAGAATGCTTGTCCGAAATTTTCCTTTTCCTCTGTATTCTTTCCTTCCCGTCATTCCGAAATACGAAGGTGTAAAATTTACAAGTATGGGCTGGGAAATTTATCCGGAAGGGATGTCCGAAATTCTCGGAATGATCCGTGAGGATTACGGAAACCCGCCTGTGTATATAACGGAAAACGGGGTCAGTTTTTATGAAAAACCGGAAAATGGAAGAATTGAGGATGATAACAGAATTGAATATCTGAAAGATTATCTTTTTCAGTGCTGGACCTCAGTAAAAAAAGGCTCTGATCTCAAAGGATACTTTGCATGGAGTCTTCTCGACAACCTGGAATGGCATTATGGATTTGAGAAGACTTTCGGCCTTGTGCACATTGATCGAAATACACTGAAAAGAACGCCCAAAAAGAGTGCACGCTGGTATGCCGAGCTTTGCAGAAACAGGGGATTTGAAATCTAAATCATTATGAAATATTCAAATTTCCTCTGTAGCGGTTGTATGAAAAGAAAATTAACCGCGAAAGGCACGAAGAACGCTGCTCAGTCATAGTTCGACACGCTCACTATGACAAGCCTTCTCTAATCTGCCAACAAGTCTATTATGAAGTCAATTCAATTTCGTGGATTATTACATTAGAATTATCTAATATACTATCCGTGGTAAATATGTTTTTACACAACCCTTGCTGTCCCATCTCGTTACCCGCACGTTTTTTACCACGAGCCGAAAAGGCTATGAACACCGATGTACGCTGATAGATTTGGTGTCCATTTTCAATCTTGAAAGGCTCAGTGGTTTATCTGAGCAGAAAAGTTAAAAAACGTCATTCTAAATCACTGTAAGCCTGATTTTCCTGCTGCTCTAAAAACATCCGTGTCCATCCGGTGTATCCGTGGTTTTCTTTACATATTTGTGCATAACGATATGCCTGTCCCTAAATGAAAAATCATTGCCTTATGGAAACGGAATAATTTTTCTGAATCAGAGGTCATTATGGCAGATAAAAGAATTTTAAAATTCAGTTCTTATTCGGATATTAAAAAGGAGATTGAGTCTCTTCACAAGGGCGGATATAAGCAGGGCGGAAAATGGAATCTGGGACAGATCTGCAGACATATGTCCTATTATCTGAAAGGTGCTCTGGACGGTTTTTCTTCGAAGATGCCCTGGATCGTCCGTGTCACAATCGGAAAGATGGTCAAGAAAAGTCTATTGAAGCAGACGTCGTACAGACAGGGTATGCAGACAGATCCTAAATCCGTTTATAATCAGGAACCGGATGAAAAAGCCGCAGTGTTGGAGGTTTTGGAGCTTCTTGAAAGACTTGAAAAAAATACCTCACCTCTTCATCCTTCCGGATTTTTCGGAGAAATGACAAATGACGAGTGGAAGATCATCAATCTCGATCATGCCGCTCATCATCTGGGTTTTCTCTATCCGAAAAATTAATCCTGGTATTTAATTCTGTTCCTGTTGTAGGAGAATACAATGACAGCAACTAGTGCTCCCACAGGAACAGAGAAAAGCACGTTCACCTGAATGAATCCTGCGATGAGTCCAAGAACTCCTCCTAGAATCTGAATCACTACCAGATTTCCTCCAGTATTGTCGAGTATCATTTTTTCCAGATCATCAGTATCGAGTTTCATTACCTGTTCTTCTACAAGCTGAGTGACATTGATCTGATGTACAAATTTTCCGATGTATGTTTTCAGATATTCCTGGCCTTCCGCTGAGCTTGCAAATTCCAGAGACTTGTCCTTCACCCATTCCATTGCACGGAATGAATATTCGTCGAGTTTCTTCCAATATTTTTCATCGTTTAATACTTCCTGAAGTCTTTCAATTCCTGCAGGCAGAACATTCTGTCTGGCATAACTGGACAGATCATTTACCCAGCTTCCGACTTGGGATATAATATAATTCTGCGTTTCCGGAGCATTCAGTTTTGTCTGAATTTCCAGTACAAGAGTATCCAGTATACCCATGAACTGTTCTCCGGTTTCTGGATCTTTCACAAATTTTTCCAGAAGATCCTTGATTGCCTCATCATTAAAGGACACTAATTTCTTCAGACTTTTTCCAATGGAAGATCCGAATGTATTTTTGCTTGCAAGATATCCGTCAATCGCGGCATTCAGTGCAGTGGAAAGTTTAGGCATTTCTTCGAGCATGACTTTCTTCAGCATAAAGCCAATCTTCTCTCTGTTCTCTTCCGATTTTATATAATCAATGATCCGTTCTCTTGCAATTCCCCAGTATTTGACAATTTCATCAGGATTCTGAGCAATTTTTTTCAGAACATCTTCTGAAATGTCAAAGGCACTCGAAAGAGCTTCAGGGCCTTTTTCTCTGATGACAGATACTATCTTAGTGCTTATAGTAGAACGGACTGTTTCATTTGTCAGAGTTTCATCGATCCAAGCGGATATTTTTCTTGTGCCGATTTCAATCAGGTTTTTTTCATAAATATAATTGAGAATGATTTCAGGAGCGAGGAGCCTGTTCTGAATGCTTGCTCCCAGACTTTTGGCAATCTTGGGTTTGTTCTTCGGGACAAGACCTTCCCATCCCAGAACCTTTCCCTGTTTGGGCTGAAAAAGCATTTTGATTGCAAGAAAATTTGTATAATAACCTACAATCCCTGCCATCAGAACAATGAATACTCCGTTTGTCCAGACATTGTTGATCCATGCATACTGCACAATGCCTGAAGCGATTGTGAGCCAAAGCAGAATTCTGCGAAACCAGAGGTCGAGTGAATTTAATTCCATATGACGTCGGTTAGTATATTTCCCTGCTTGAATGCGTCAATGAAAAAAGAAGTTCCTGTCTGCATTCAGAACAGCTGGAGCTGTATTAATCAGATCCTGAAAAAGCTGATATCTTTTTTGATTTCTTCCGCAAGATTTTCTGTCTGCTTTGCACCTAATGCAAGTTCTTCTGCACCTGCTGAAGTAAACTGTGCAGCAGTGTTCATTTCCGACATTGCATGGAGGATTTCCATGATTGCTTCCTTCTGATCGTGGGTGGCATTATATATTTCATTTGCGCCAAGACCGACTTTTCCTGCTTCAGTTCCTGCATCCTTGTTTACGTTCACCTGTCCTGTCATCTGTTCTGAAAGTTCAGCAGCTATACTTTTAATCTTTTTAATATCTTCTATCATGAAACTGATTTTTTTAATTGAGCTGTTTACTCCTTCAATTCCGTTCTGAATGTCTTCTTTGTTTCCCTGAATCAGATTGTCGATATTTCTGATGCTTTTGGATGTTTCATCGGCGAGTTTTGTCACTTCATCAGCGACTACTGCAAATCCTTTTCCCATATCTCCTGCACGGGCCGCTTCAATAGCGGCGTTCAGGGAAAGAAGATTGATCTGTTTGGAGATATCCCGGATTATCCTCACGATACCTGTGATCGAATTGGAGCTTTTCATTATTCTTTCTATACTTTCTTTCATATCCAGAAGGGATGCTGAACTGGATTCTGCATTGCTTGAAACCTGTATGGAAAGATTAAATGATTCTTTCATTGTTTTTTCCATTTTTTCAATGATGCTTGAAAGGGAAGCTCCTGTCTCGAACATCTTTTCCAGGTTTTTGTTCTGTTCCGATGAAAGGGATGCGATCCTGTCCATACTGGATGATATCAGAGATAATGATGACGTGATCTGCATAGTGGATGCGGACTGTTCTGCAGCACTTGATGAAAATCCTTCGGAAGTCCTTGTCATTTTTCCTGCAGAATCATTCAGCTGCACTGATGCAGACATCATTCTGCCTATGGCATCTTTTACCTTTGAAGCAAAACTGATGAGTTTCGCCTGCAGAAGATCTGTTTCATCCTGGGAATCTTTCAGTCCGGATTCTGCTGCGAGAGTGAGATCACCGCCTGAGATTCTGTCCATTACATCAGTCAGTTTCCTGAGAGGTTCCTTTACTAGAGTGATTGCAATGTAACGCTGCACTGCCATCAGAAGTATGAAGAATAAGGACAGGCCTGCAATCAGAGAATTCATCATTACCTTTCCGTCCTGCAGTATTTCGCTTACATAACTTCCGCTCACTATAATCCAGTTCCATTCAGGATATCTGTCGTACACTGCCACTTTTTCTCTGCTGAAGATTTCTCCTCTTTCTTCGTTGATCCAGGAATAATAGATGACTCCTGATTTGTTCTGAAGCATCGCACCTACAAAATCAGTTCCGTCCGAACCTCTGCTGTTCAGAACATTTGCTCCTTCTTTTGCAGGATGAACAACCAGAGTTCCTTTTTCTTCTTCTGATGAGTCCACCACATAGGAGTAGCCCGTTTCTCCGATTTTGATTTTTCTGATTTTCTGCTTCAGATCATCCATATCCTTTGTAATGTCGATTCCGATAAACCGTACACCTGTGTATGTTCCGTTTTCGATGACCGGTTCATAAAAAGTCATATAATCTTTTCCGAAGAGTTTTGCCTTTCCGAAAAACGGTTTTCTTTCAAGCAGCAGACTGTATGCAGGGTGTTTTTTTTCGAGCAGAGTGCCGACTGCTCTTGTTCTGTCCTGTTTCAGTATGGAAGTTTTGATCCGAATGAAATCATCTCCCTGCTTTCTGAATATGGTTGCAGCAGCTCCTGTTTTTGCAGTGAAATCATCGATTTCCTGTTCAGTGATATTTTCTGTTCCTTTATTTCCTCCGGTCAGACGGAATATGTTCGCAATCCTGGCAGATGTCTGCTTTAGGCTTATGTCGTACATTTCCACCATATCGAGAACCTGTCTGTTTGTCTGAATCAGGTTTTCTTCTTCCGAAGTAAGAAAGAATATTCTGGTAATTTTTGTAGAAAGAAGAATGAGTAAAAAGACTGCAGTGCCGAAAAGCAGGGCCTGTGAGATGAGAAGTTTCAGACTGATGCTCTGAAGTCTGAATTTTTCTTTTAGTTTTTTCAATGTCTGTCCATTCCAGTTCAGAAAATTTCAGGCAAGGTGTGCGAATCCGGAAACATTTGATTTCATCTGTTCGGACGTCAGCCTATGCCTATATTTTATTATGGTTTAGTATGCTTTTCTATAAAAGCCGGGTCAAACGTTTTTTAAGGAAGCCGAATAAAGCTTTGTCTTTTTTTTGAGTCAGTTCAGTTTTTGACTGAATATTTAATTTATGGTATCGGTATGGTAACCATTGTTCATTGCAGATGTCGGACAATCAGCTGCCTTTTTTGCGTGCTCATTTTTTGAAGTTTTACGACAATAAACAGCATTTCTGCTGAAATTCGGTTGACAGTGCTCACCATACATTTGATTCTTCCCTGAGAACCGGCAGTAAATTGAATTAAAGGAATAAGAAAGGCAGATTATGCGTTTGATCAGTTCACATTCAATAAGTAATCTTATTTTAAAAAACCGTTCTAAAACAGGCTTCCGGCAGGATTTCCTGAGTTCCGAAAAGGACTGTCTATGATTGAAGCGATTATCCGTCTTTCCATCAAAAGAAGGGTTTCTGTCCTGATTTTTACATCCGTTCTTTTTCTTGTGGGCATATACAATTCTCTTCGTCTGTCCATCGATGCTGTGCCCGACGTGACCAACGTTCAGGTATCTGTCGTGACTGCATCTCCTGGCCTTTCACCTCTGGAAGTGGAACAGTTTATAACGTATCCCGTGGAGCTTGCCTTGAACGGTCTTCCTGATGTGCAGGAGATCCGTTCCATATCGAGAACCGGAGTGAGCAGTGTCACTGTCATTTTTGAAGATCATGTGAATGTGTATTTTGCAAGACAGCTTGTTTCCGAAAGACTGAAAATCGCAGAAGCAGATATCCCGCCTGAGTATGGAACACCGGAGATGGCTCCTGTGTCTACCGGTCTCGGAGACATTTATGAGTTTACTCTGAATTCGAATTCTCATACTCCTGAACAGCTTCGCACATATATGGAATGGGAAATTTACAGAGAGCTGAAATCCGTTCCGGGAGTCATCGAGATTAATATACTCGGAGGAGAAGCACGTCAGTACCAGGTGCTCCTCGATCCGAAAAGAATGATGAGTCACAATATCACAGTAGCCGAAGTTCTGAAACGTCTCAAGGAATCGAATCTGAATGTAGGCGGCGGATACATTCAGAAGGGGAACGAACAGATGGTCATTCGGGGTGAGGGAAAATTCAATTCCCTTTCCGAAATTGAAAGCACTGCACTTAAGACGGGAAGGGACGGAGTTCCTCTGTATCTCGGTCAGGTGGCAAAAGTAAAAATCGGACCTGCACTGCGCTTCGGTGTCTGCACGAGAGACGGAAAGGGTGAAGTTGTAGGTGCAACTGTAATGATGCTTCCCGGCAGAAATTCCAGAGACGTTGTGCGTTCCGTCAAGGAGAAGATGCAGACAGTCATTTCCAAACTGCCTCCCGGAATGTTCATAGAGACATTTTATGACAGGACAGAATTCATAGACAAGACTCTCGGAACTGTATTTACAAATCTTGCAGAAGGTGCTCTTCTCGTTCTTGTCCTTCTGTATTTCCTTCTCGGTTCCTGGAGAGGTGCAGTTCTTGTGGCTCTTGCAATTCCGGTGACGATGGCAGTCACTTCCATATTTATGAGAGCTTTCGGAATTGTAGGAAACCTGATGAGTCTCGGGGCGCTTGACTTCGGTCTTCTCGTCGACGGGTCCATCGTCATTCTGGAATCTGTTCTCACAGGTTTTGTGATGGGAAAGACTGAACTCAGTGATGCGCTGACTCATAAAGAAAGAATTCAGAAAGTGCAGGGCATTATTTCTGAAAGCTGTACAAAGGTGGGAAGGGCCACTGTTTTTTCTGTCGCCATTATCATGCTTGTGTATCTCCCTCTGATGACTCTCGAAGGCGTGGAAGGAAAGATGTTCCGTCCGATGGCGATCACAATTGCAATTGCACTCTGCTGCGCAATGCTTTATTCCATTACAGTATTTCCTGCCTCGATCAGTATGACGTACAGGGATGTGCATATTCATGAAAGTCATTTTTGGATAAATCTGGAAAGAAAATATTCTGAGCTTCTGAAAAAAGCGTATGAGAATAAAAAAAAGGTGATCTGGGCTGCAATTGTCTGCTTTCTCGTATCTATGGTATGTGCGCTTACTTTGGGTTCTGAATTTCTTCCGAGAATTGACGAGGGGGAACTCGCTGTGGATGTGAAAAGACTTCCTTCCACTGCAATCAACTATTCGAGAGATCTGAATCTGGAAATTGAAAGAGAACTCAAAAAAGTTCCGGAAGTTTTAAGTGCAGTTTCAAGAATGGGAAGAGGGGAGTCTGCGGCTGAACCTGTAGGATCGGATGAAGGCGAGATCATGGTGAAGCTTGTTCCCAAGTCAGAATGGAAAAATGCAAGTACTCATGAAGAAATGATGGAATATATCAAAAAAGTGATACTTGCAAAAGTTCCTTCAAGTTATATCAGCATTTCTCAGCCGATTGAGAACAGGGTGAATATGCTTCTTGCAGGTTCAAAGGCGGATGTTGTAATTAAAATATATGGCAAGGATCTGCATGAACTGAAGGAAATCGCAGAAAAAATTGCAGAAAAGCTGAAGACGGTTCCGGGTGCTGCAGACGTCAGAGTGCAGAGAGTGCTCGGACTGCCTCTTCTTGAGATCAGACCTGACAGGGACAAGATTGCCAGATACGGCGTGACTGTAAGCGAGATCCTCACAACAACTCAGGCGCTCAGGGTCGGTTCATTCGGGGGCAAGGTATTTGAAGGAATGAGAAGATTTGATCTGGTGGTGAGGCTCGATGTGGATGTATCAAGTCTGAACTATGTGGGAGATGTTCCCGTGATGACTGAAAACGGTTCCACTGTTCCTCTCGATCTTGTCGCAGACATTACACTCGAAGAAGGACCGGCTGCAATTTACAGAGAATCACTTCAGAGAAGGATATTCGTTGAGGCCAACGTCAGAGGAAGAGATATGGTGGGTTTTGTAAATGAAGCTATGGAAAAGACCCGTGAATATTCCAAATCTCTGAAGAAGGACATCTCTATTGAATGGGGGGGACAGTTTCAGAATTTTACCCGTGCAAGAGACAGGCTGATGCTTGTTGTTCCGATCGCGCTCATCATTATATTCGGAATGCTTATGGCGGCATTTGGAGATTTTCATTATGCTCTTGGAGTATTTATCGTAGTGCCTCTTTCTGCAATGGGAGGAATCTTTGGACTTTTTCTTAGGGATCTGCCTTTCAGTATTCCGGCAGGAGTCGGATTCATTGTGGCTTCAGGTA
>JBPOJG010000100.1:0-6624 GCA_052033835.1 Spirochaetota bacterium | reverse complement strand
ATTGATACTGACTAAACAATGCGAAAAAAAGATGACTGTAATAATATTCATCATTATTCTATGTTTCATCATATTGATTCCTCTTTCAGTCAGGCAAAATGGAAAGGAAAGCATCCCTATTCATCGGTCTGTGAAAATAATAACCCTGAAAAAAGTCACAGTGAAGATCCTTCAGTGAATTCCACTGTTTTTCTGTTTCAATTCCTTCTGCCACAGTCACCAGTCCAAGGTCATGAGCAAGCTGTATAATTGACTTCACCAGGAGGTAATTTGATTTTTCTTCTATCCCGAATACAAAACTTTTGTCAATTTTCAGAGAGTGGAACGGAAATTTTCTCAGATAATTCAGCGAAGAGTAACCGACTCCAAAATCATCTATGGCAAGCCTGACTCCGATAGATCTAAGTTCATTGAATATCTGTATTGCTTCTTCCTCATTTCGGATCAGAAGATTTTCAGTGACTTCCAGCTGAATCATATCCGGATCAATTGAATATTCCTTAATTATGGATCTGATAAGAGACGTAATATGATTTCCATCCATCTGCTTTGGAGATACATTTAATGATATAGTATTCTTCTTTCCGGTGATCCGGTTCCTATGAAGATTTGTTTCAACAGCTTTTCGAAATATCTGCTCAGACACCTGATAAATCAGATTGGATTTTTCCAAAATGGGAATAAACTGATCTGGAGGAACCGGTCTGCCTTTGATATTCCACCGCGAAAGCCCTTCACTTCCGATAATTAATCCATTTCTGTCCACTATTGGCTGAAAGTAAACATCAATTTCTTTATTATCACTGGCTTTATGCAAAAGGTACTCCAGCTCAAAATCAGAATCTGCCTTTTTCTGCAGTTCTTCATTAAAAATGCAGTATATATTCTTCGCTTCTTTTGCCTTATAGAGAGCAATGTCAGCAGATTTGAGAAGAACATCCACAGTTTTGCCGTGAGATGGGAAAATTGAAATCCCGGCACTGGCGGTGATATAAATTTCTTTTTCATTCACTTGAAAAGGATCTACAAAACCGTTTATAATATCCTGTATATAATTTTTCTCTTTCTCGGCCTCTTCAATTTTTTCAAATATTAAAATGAATTCATCTCCTCCGAAACGGTAAATTTTTTCTGTTGAAGAAATTTTGAGAAGCCTTTTGGTTACTTCCACAAGAAGTCTGTCTCCCATTTCATGGCCATAGGCATCATTTACAGATTTGAAATTGTCCAGATCAATAAATACAAGAAAAAAAGAATTTTCAGTTTCAGTAAGACTGTTTTTTAAACTGTTGAAAGAGTTTCTATTCTGCAGGCCAGTAAGAAAATCATAATTGGCATTATGAATCAGCTGTTCTTCATATTTTTTTTCGGTTGTTACATCTTCGGTGATTCCGATAATTTTTGTTACATTTCCCTCTTTGTCCAAAACAGGAATATATGTCACCGACAGATAGATTGGAGAGAACCCAAAATCCATCTTGATCGTATCTTTAACAGTAATTTTTTCATCTCTAGCTTTCTGCACAATCGGCTGGAACAGCTGAGCCAATTCCGGAGGCATTATTTCAGAAGGAGTCTTTCCTTGAGCGTCTGCCAGACTGATTCCGCTCATTTTTTCCCCAGCACGGTTGAAATAAAGATATTTAAAATCCCGATCAAAAATCCCAGTTGCATAAGGAAGGTTTTCTATAGTAGAAAGAAGATCATTGTATTTCAGCAGATTTTCAATTTTAGGCAGTTCCATTTTTCCGTCAATTTCAGATACTGTCCCGTCAGACAGCTTTTATTCAGGATAACACTGAATCATTGAACATTATAAAGTCAAGGAAAAATCCAGTTTAATTCTTTTCATAAATGATATTTTTGAAAATCTGGAACTAAGGAGAATCAAATGATTCAAAAATTTATAATATTTCTTACTATTTCGATATTTTCTTCACTCCCTCTTTTTTCTCAGTCCAAGGATACAGGAAAGGCTGACATTCGTTTTTCTATTGATTCCAGATTTGGTACTGAAAAAGGAACTTTTCAAAAGACTTCTCTCAAAATCAAGGATAAAAAGAAAGGAACCGGAACAGTGGAAATTGATATCGCCTCCATTGACACAGCAAATGGAAAAAGAGATGATCATCTGAGAAATGAAGATTTTTTCGATGCACCGAAATACCCCAAGGCAGTGATGGAGATTCTTTCCCTTGAGATCAATGGAACTGATGTGAAAGGAAAGGGTAAACTTACTATCAAAGGAATTACTAAAGATATTGATTTTACTGCAGTCTTGTCCAAGACAGGAGATACTGAAATTTATAAAGGATCTCTGAAACTGAACAGACAGGAATATGGAATCACTTATTCCAGTTTTATGGCTGGGATTAAGGATATCGTCACTGTGGATTTTACAGTTACAATTCCTTGAATTCTTTTACCCACGCATAATTTTGATCTTAGTAACTCACCTTACGCACTTCGTGTGTAGGTGAGTTAAAGACGCAGGGAGCCTGCCGGCGGCATTTCTTGGGGCTACGCAAGTTTGGAAGCCGCCGCAAGTTTGGAAGCCGCTGCCCCAAACCCTTCGGTTGGTGAGCTTGCCGAATCCATTACTGGTCTATTCGATTTTCCTAATGCATTTATGAAATTACAGATTCCAGATATCATATCTCATTTGCGTAAGGTGAGTTAGTAACAGCAGGGAAATAAAATGAACAAGGCGGGTTCTGAACAACATATATTTCCTACTGTCAGGTTTTCCAAATCTGCTGAACCTGAGCTGGAATTCGAAGTACTGAAGCTTTCTGAGCTTATCCGGCGTGTGAAGGATACCGAAATCATTCGAAGACCTCACAGGCTGGATTTTTACAATATACTGAATATTACATCCGGAAAAGGGATTCACTCCGTATAAATACTTCTTTAATTTTCTCTTCGATGTAATAAAACGGAATTTTTTCCTGTTCGAGTCTGTTTGTTCTCTGTCGATTTTTCAGGTTTTCCGCCAGCTCTTTTTCTTCTTTATTCAGAAAATCAAGACTGATCCTTCGTTCATATTTTTCAAAAACGGCATACTCTGAAAAAGTTTCAAAGGTCTCTCTGTCCATAAGAAAGGATTTTGTGTGCGGAAAAAATTCTCTGTATTTCGAGAGAATTTCCAGTCCATGCAGATCTATGTCTCCCCAATAATAGATTTCTTTATTTTTTAGAAAACTCACCGATCTCATATTTACTGCTCCGTAACCTTTTCCAAAAAGAATGACTGAATTTTTCAATGCCGGAAAGGATAAAAAATTGGCAAGATTCTCTGTAATTATAAAATATCTTTCCTTAAAATCCAGTTTTGAAAAATCAGAAATTGGAACTGTCAGATCAGTAATACTGCCAGGAAAAGGAAGAGACGGATTTTCATCAAGAAATCTGAAACGAATCAGCCTCGGTGAACTTTTCAGGAAATACCGTTCCGCAAAATCCTTAGAATCAAAGTTTACTGAGGATTCAGGAAGAATTCTGTCCAGAAAATTCATCAGGATATAGGAATTTTCTTCTATAAATTTAGTATCTGTATTCTCAGTCTGAAGCTGTCTCAGATACAGATTCGGTTTTGGATTCTCTCTGAAATATCTGCACACTGATAGTATCTGTTCCAATTTTTCGGCGTTTTTTATCAGCAGTACCGGATCTCTGTCAATGAGGTCTTCCATTTCAGGAAATTCGTTCAGAACAGTTTCTCTGTCCTGCAGCAAAATCTCAAACTCCCTGCTCTTTTCTATGAATTTCAGATAGTCAATTTTATCATTAAAATATACTGATTTTGGGATCTGATTTTTTCCAAAGGAAAGTCCTGATTTTTCTTCGTATTCAACTATATATCCAAATTCGAGAGATTCCTTTGAATGATTTTTCAGAAGAGAAATTTCTTTGCTTATTTTCTGAAAGTTTTCCGCAAGGTCAGAGGACTTTATTTTTCCGAGTCTTGTCAGCCGGAGAGGAAAAAACTCTCTGCCTGAAAATTCAGAGATGAGAAACTCAGTATATTTTGAAACTGCCCAATTTCGAATTTCTTCAGGATTTTTCAATTCTCAGACTCATGGCAAATTAAATGATTCTGGGTGCCGGTCACTGAGTGAAAACCCCAATTTCATTAGAGTTTTTGTATCGAAGTGCCGGCGAGAACCCGATTCTGTCGTCTTTTTTTGGATGTTCATATATTCATTTATATAATGCATCATCAGACCTTAAATTTTTCCTTCTCTGCCAGATATTCCTCAATCGTAAAATTCTTTATGGATGAGTATTTTCCGCCTTCATTCACAACTAGATGACATCCTCTAATGTATTCTTCTATGATATTGATTTTTTGAAGAGGAGTCACAATCAAAAGCTGAAGATTCAATTTCTTGAAAAGTTCCAGTCCATATCTTGTGCTTTCATCCGAACCTCGGCCAAATGCCTCATCAATAAGAGCAAAACGGAATGATCTGGATTTGACTTCTTTCCATTCCAGTCCAAACTGATATGCCAAGGCAGATGCCAGCACAGTGTATGCCAGCTTTTCCTTCTGACCGCCTGATTTTCCGGAAGAACCGCTGTAGGACTCTTTTTCTGAATTGTCAGAAATATATTTCTCAGTTGCGGAAAAGATGAACCAATTTGTAACATCTGTCACCTTTGATGTCCAGCGGATATCCTGATCACTTCCTCCGGAAAATCTGTCTATGATTGCTTTGACTCGTCTGAATTTTTCTTCATTATAAATATCTTCCTGAAGAACATTGTCAAAACAGTGCCTAAGCTGAGCCCGAAAACTGGAAATGTCAATGTCTCCTGTTCTCTCGCAGTTTAATACAATATATGTTCCTCTGTTATATTCTATATCCCGAAGAGAGCGGTTGATCTTGTCAATCTTCTCACGAATATCCTCTTCTCTTTCCTCAAGATGTGCCTTGAACATACTGATTCCCTGAATCACATCGCGATTCAGCTTGTTCTTGAATTTCTCTTCAAATCGAGGAAGATCTTCTTCCTGAAGAACAGAAAGAAATCTTCTGAAATCAGGAATGGACTTCTCGCTCGAATCCACGTCAGTGGTTTCAGATTTATATAAATTTCTATATTCAGTCATTTTAGTAATCAGTCTGGTTCTGATACTGTCTTTTTCGACTTGCTTCTTGTATCGTTTAGCACTGATTTTCTTCAGAGTTTCATCCTGAACTTTTACAGATTCTGCCATACTGAGTATTTTTTCTGCTATATACAGTTCTTTCAGTCTGGGAAAATAAATCTGGCGTTCTTCGTCAGTCATCAGTTCCAGATACCGGATCTGTTCTTCCTTCTGAAAAGACAGATTCCCCAGATAGGATTGAATGTTTCCAGTCTCCTTGTTCTTTTCCGATTTCAGTGCATCTTTTTCTCTGATCTTATTTCTGATTTCGTCGAGCTGCACATTCAATACCTTCAGCATATCGGATGAGTTTTTCAGTTCCAGGATTCTTGCTCGAATCTCAGTGATTTCTGATGCTTCCTTTTTCCAGTTCAGTTCATGGTAATTTTCAAATTCAAGAATCCGTTTCAGAAAAGAAATACTTTCTTCCAGTCTTCTTTTCCCTTTTTCTGCCTGAACTGTTTTTTCCTGAACAGACGTCGCTTCCTTTGCAATATTTTCCAGGATTATTTCCAGACTTTGTATTTTTTCTTTATTATTCCATCCCAGCACAAAAGAAGACCTGTCCATGATATCGCGTCTGTCGTCTTTTTCATGTCTGGACTGATTGTATTTTATCTGTCCTTCTTTTGTAACCGCTCTCTGCATTTTCTGAAATTCGTCCAGAGATTCTGCACAGGAATATCCGTAACTTTCCCGAAGTTCATATTCCAGCCATTCGTAAAATTCACTGTCCGATTTGATTTCCAGTTTCTCAAAAAGAGGCTTCTCTACATTGGAATCTTTTCTCTGCTTCTGCGGCCGCACTCTGTAATATACAATTCTGCTTTTCAGATTGACCTTGTTTACGACAGTGCTGACATTTGAATAGAGATCATCCGGAACAAGAAGACTTAATGCAAATCCATGAAGAACTCTTTCAGCTGCTCCTTCCCAGTCTTTGTCCTTTACTTTTATCAGTTCACCCGCAAAAGGAATCTGCGATTCTTCCAGTTCAAGATGATCCAAAAGAATTTTCCTTGTTCTGAGATTTGTCTCCGGGATCAGCGATTTTCTTCTTCGCAGCGATTCCAGCTCTGCTTCAATCAGTTTTCCTTTATCGGAAAGATCCTTGAAAAGCATTTTGGATCGGATGAATTCATCCTCAACGAGCAGCAGATTTGACTGTTTTTCCTGCAGGTCTTTCTGTGCTTTTTCTCTGTTTGAATAAAAACTGTCCTCTGTTTCCGGTTCACCATAATTTATTTTCACTAAATAATCATTATAGATATCTGAGTTCTTTTTCTTGTTCTTCTTTATCCCTTCCAGTTTTTCCAGTTCATAACTGAGACGATCCAGTTCCTTGGACTCCTGAAGATTCTGTATCTGCACATTCAGACTGATTTCATTTTCGCGGAGATTTTTCAGCTCTTCTTCGATTTCCAAAGTCAGATTTTCCAGACGTTTTCTTTCTTCTTCCTTTGTGCGGATTT
>JBPOJG010000393.1:0-4535 GCA_052033835.1 Spirochaetota bacterium | reverse complement strand
AGTTTCTTTCTGGATTCCAGGATCACTTTTTTTACGCTTTTATGTGTCAGCATTTCCGGAAGACTGTTCTGCACTGTTTCGAGGACTGTGGCACTTGCCATCTCACCCTTTACATGTCCGCCCATTCCGTCTGCAACACATAGAACAATAGAACTGTTTTCTATAATTCTGGATTCCGGTTTACGCATATTTCTATTAATGATCAGTGAATCATGTAGCAGAATGGCATCTTCATTTGATGTGCGTACATTTCCGAAATTTGTAAGAAAGAATAATTTGATGATCATTTTAGAACCTGAATTTCTATTCTGAATCAGTGCGGTTCAAAATGAAATTCTGAATGTTTGCTAAGCAGGTTATTTTTTTAGGTATTCAGAGTCAATGGGAATTTATTTGAGTTTTTCCTTGATAACTGTCTCGAGTCCCGGTTTAAGTATGAGAAATACAAAATGATGCTTATTGTCAAAAAAATCAGAATCGGCAACAATTTTTCCATACTCTTCCACTAGAATTTTGATATCCACTTTGGATTCATTGGAAAGCCCCGGAATGGCTTCCCCGATGAGCATTTTGGCCGATTTCCTTTTTGCCACATCTACAGCTTCTTTCAGTGCCAGCTCAGGATCGGATTTCAAGGAAGTCACTTTTACCTGATAGGCATAGCTGCTTCTGAATCCCTCTGTAATCGAGTTCCATTCGGAAAGATTCTTAATCCTCTTCAGATTTTCCCTGACATGAATGACTGGAATCTCAATCAGCTGTGGGAACTCCTTTTTCTCTGTTTCCGATAGCTCAGATTTTCCCCGGTCTGCCGGATTTTCAGTGGAAGCAGATCCTCCGCCGTCTTCTCGGGCGGGTCTGTAACTTGTATCCTTGGATTTGCAGGAAACAGAAAAAAGTATAAGTAAGAGAAAAAGGGACTTCATAATTGTATGTATGCCTTGTAAAAAATTAAACTGCAACAAGTTTTTAGAAAAAAAAGCTGTTTTTATTTGTCTAAGAGTGTATGGGTTGTGTATGAAACTGTTCATCTTTCTGCTTCTGTTTTCGATTGTCGGGTGCAATCCTCAGTTAAAAAGGACGGTATTCGATAAAGCTCCAGCTTTGGGCATATTGGCCTTAATATCGAATGGGGCATTTATGATGAAAGTCACTGTCTCAGGGCTAATTTCTCCGGTATCATTAAAAAATCACAGATCAGAAACAATTCAGATTTCAGAGAACAGTACATTTCAATTTCCGTCTAAACTGAGTTCAGGAGAAAATTACACTGTATCTATTTCAGGAACATTGACCGGACAGATCTGCAGTTTTGACAGCGCCTCCGGAGCAGTAGGAACTTCTGACATTACTGTTGTGATGACTTGTGCGGCGACAGAAATCCTCCCATTTTTCGCAAATGCACCTGCCTGGAATGACTATGTTAAAAATGACGGCATCACTGTTCAGTCAGACGGAAAAAGTTATCCCAATTATTTTCTTTCATCGGGAACTTCCTGTACCGGCACAGAGCAGAATTACAAAGGCTGTATTCACGGAGGGTTTTACAGGAAAATTGTACTTTCAAATCTTGCTGACTGTACCGGTATCCGGATAGAAGACAATCTGGGGATTTTCGGATGGGGATGCGGCAGTGTAGGAGGAAAAATTGTCGCAGTCAATTATATATTCTCTTTCGGAAAGAGTCTTTCTGATCTTGTGCAGTTTGATTCAAGCGCTTCCTATTTTAAGGAAAACTATGTCAGAGTATATAAGGATGATGTAATATACTATCAGACCACTCCGTCAAAGACCTGGTGGACAAATCAGTTTGAAGTGATCAACAATACAGGTGAACCCGCTGTCTGGACATCCGGAAAAATCTATACACTCGGAAACGGAACAGCAGCCGGATCAGGATTCAACAGATCCCCCATTCTTGCATCCGCATCCGTTTCCAAATTTGCGATCCTCGCAGTGCCGGGAGTATTGATTTCAGTGACCGGAGGCGGTGTCCCGCAGCTTGAATTCAATGGAAATAATTTTGTGTGGCTGGAAGGAAATTTCAATGCAGGCGGGATCGCAAACACATCCGTCATCAAGACGACCAACGTGAAATATTCTGTATTCAGAAATATCCGGGCTGCACACGGAGGCTCGTCAGGATACGGATTGGATATAAATTCCTCAGATAATAATGAATTTATCAATATCATTGCGAGTTCTTCCGGCGGGGCAGGAACCGGAGGAGGAATCAAAATCACTTCATCCAGTAAAAATCTGTTCTACTTCATTAACGCAGGAAACAATGGGGCTAATGGAATTCAATGTACCGGTTCCAATGCAAATATGTACCTTTTTGTACTAAATGCAAACAACAGATCTTCATTTTCTTTTGGGTGCAGCAATCAGTTTACTGCAAATGCAGTTTCAGCGAATACGTCCAATTTTAACAGTGCGTTTACTTTGCCTACCGGGTCAGTAAACAATTTCTTTGTAAATCTCAGTGCTTTCAATCCGGCCGGTTCCGGAATTGATTTTACTTCCGGCTCCCCCAGTCATAATGAATTTCTGAATTTTGGTACACTTGCGCAGGTCCATACGAATGCAATAGGAGGAATGCCGGGGTCATTGGCTGTTTTCAGAGGAAATATTGTAATTGCATCTGGAAAAAACTGTGCAGGAGACGGAGTGGATGGAACTTGCAATCCTCTGAGCGGTGATGCGACAAAATTTACTCCTGCCTCTGCAGGAACTCCTTTCCTGGGTGCACTGAAGGATTGGTCATTATCGGATACATCCAACAGTTCGGATGCTCTCACTGCCGTTGCATTCAATACAGGAATGGACGCCTACCGGTTCGATACATTTTACAGAAACTGGGGAAAATTTACCGGAACGAATTTTGCAACCGCGCCGGGGGGAACTCATCAAGGAAACTGTCTGGCTGGAAACTGCGCTTTGTATTCCTTTGATATGGCTGCATCAGAGTCTGTGTTTCGCGGCATCAATGCCTGTCCTGAAACTCTTCCTCAGCCTGCACTCGAGCATAAATGGGAATCAGCGGGTGCAGCGAATGATTCCGACTGTCAGCTCAAGTTTCCCGGTTCTTATTTCGTGGGTGCAGGTGACTGTAGAAGTCTTGCTCTCAGAAATGCAGTAGAACTGATCGGCGATTCTATCGGAAATGAAAACGGAATTTGCGAAAAGTATGAGAATTGTATCTATTCGCCAAATTTAGGTGCATATCAGGGTCACGGTTCGATTACTCTCGCCACATCGTGCAGTCCTTCTATCTCTTCTGCAGGTATTAATATGTACCAATTTCAGATAAATGGGTATTGAGAATAATAACGTAAAAAATCGGGAAAAAACTACAATTCGTTTAATAAAATATGTGACAAATTTAAGGGTTTCAGGAAAATCTTCCATAACAAGAAGCGGCGGTACAAAGTGGGGAAGGGACTTACTGGACATAATTCATCCTACCTGCTGAAAGTAAATTTTTTCACGAAAAAAAGTAAAAAAAAATTGTACCTTAATGACGATTTTACTATTATGTCGCTGATACTATCTGAGGTGAAACATGCCTGAAGCATTGACAAAACTACTGAACCAGACAAAGGAACTTCTGGGTAAGATCGATACCAAACAGAAGATTATACTTGGATCTGTATTAGGGGTGGTCATAATTGCAGTCATTTTACTTTCTACAATTTCACTTCAAAAGAACTCTGTTGTTCTGTTCAAAGATCTGAATGCCAAGGACTTTGGTGAAGTGACCAAAAAGCTGGACTCTATGGGTTATACGTATAATACTTCGGATGCAAGCACTGTAGCCGTTGACCCGGACAAAAGACAGGAAATTATTACAAAACTGGCACAGGAAAACCTGATTCCAGTCGGTGTGCAGGGCTGGGAGCTGTTTGATGTGGAGAAATTCACTGAAACTCAGTTTGACAAGGACGTAAAAAAATACAGAGCACTGAAAGGTGCAATCGAAAAGTCTCTGATGACTTTGAGGACAATCGAAAAAGCCGATGTCAACATTGCATTTCCGGATGCGGAACTTTTCTCAGGAGATGAGGCAAAGGCTCCTCCGGTCAAAGCCTCCGTTATTCTGCATCTTGTTCCGGGACTTGAGAAACTTCCTGCCAAGGAAGTGAAAGGCATAGTAAACCTTGTGTCAAGAGCTGTTCCTAAACTGAAACCGGAAAATGTCAGCGTGGCAAACGCAGATGGAAAAATCATTTCTGACTTTGATGATTTTCTTGAGAAAAATGAAATTGAGCTCCGAATCGTTCAGGAAAAACTCAGGATTGCAGAAGAGCAGAGAGTCAAAAGACTTGCTGATATTCGAAAAACACTGCAATGGTCGCTCGGCGGTGAAGACAGAGTCGATATTACCCGATTTGAATATGATCTGAATTGGGACGAGGTTTCTTATAAAGAAAACAGTGTATCCCCTGTGGTAAAAATTCCCGATGATCCTTCCACTCCGTACAATGAAATGGAAATAGTAGAAGGAAATGTTCTGAAAGTCTCTTCAAAGGATA
>JBPOJG010000308.1:0-3391 GCA_052033835.1 Spirochaetota bacterium | reverse complement strand
AAGCGGAAGGATATTTTTTCAATACACTGTCGAATGCAGCTGCATAGACTTTATTGGAGTCTGCCATTCCGAACATATGGTATTTTTTCATATCCGGCCGATCGGAGTAATTGATCACTTTTCCATTCCATCTGCTGATATCAAATCTGTAAGAAACTCCTGCATTTGTTCCGAGGAGCGGTTCTCTTTTCAGATCCTTTATATAATTCAGTATGTTTTGTTTTTTGCCTTCGCTCAAACCTGGAGTATCCAACTGTTTCTCCAGGGATTTGATTATATCTGCAATGTCTTTTATCATCTGTGCTTTAAATTCAGGAGTGCTGATATCAACGTATCTGCCCATTCCGGGACTTGCCATCTGCTGATACATATTGACTGTCTCCAAACGTGTTTTCACATCAGCTGATCCTCTGGTTATAATTTCTGTATCTGCGAGACTGCGGTATTTGTCAACTGCCTTCACAAATTCAGGGTTGTTCGGATCTTTTTTTAGATTCGCCAAGGCGGTTTCAAAGTCTGCTTTATTTTTGTCGCCCAGATAATTCTTTCTTTCTGAATCCAGATCTGTCATCAGTTTTTCCAGTTTCAGTTTTGCACCGATTTCCAGAAGACTGGATTCCCTTTCCGCAGCCCCTGCCTTAGGGTCAGTCTGACTGGCTTTCTGTTCATCTGACTGAATTTTGTTCAGCTTATTCTCATCCGGAACCGGCTCACCGTTTACCAGGATCAGTTTATTGTTTTTATCCGTCTGGAACATTGTTTTCATTTTGTTTTCCTGTAATCCAACCATTTACATCTCCTTTCACGGACGGTGTGCTTCATCTCTTTTCATGGATCGGAATCTAGAGCATTGGGATACGGTTTATACTTGTTTCCATATTTTTTATGTATATGATCAATTATAATTTTCCCATCACCTTTGGTTAGAACTGCAACCAAAGGTGGGTGCTTGATTTGTAGGTTTAGAAATGAATCGTAAATATCTTTAGGGCCAAGTTCGACCAGCATTTTTTTTACTTAACTTTGTTTTTCAAGTTTCCTTCTCTCATTAACAATTCGTCTTTATATATAAAGGAGATATAAAAATCATTGTCAATGATATCAGGTATATCCAATATATCTTTCCCCTGAGAATATGCCTCACAAACCCTCTTTCTCAGATCATTCAACTGACTTTCCATTTTCTATCTAGTCTCTTATCACCTGCTTTGGGATGATACTTCACAGCAGGTAGATTGCCGCAGTTCATTAAGAACATTGGCAATACAGTTATGATAATATATTTAATATTTATTGTTAATCTCATCGAGCCAGCCTCCTGTTTTTGCTGTTCCTAAATTTACTACATTCACATGAATATGGGTGTGGTGTGATCCATCCAGTGCTCCTGATTTCCACTGAGGCTGAATTGGCGGATACCCCAGCTTTGTCGTTCATCCGTTTTCATGGATCGGAATCCAGTGCTTTTGGATATGGTACATGTTTATAGCCGTACATTTTATACAAACTTGTAATTCTCAAAGGACCATCCCCATTTCCCATATTTACCTTTAGAGGTGGATTTTTTATGGTAAAGCTACTTGTTTTATCTCTGTACTCTTTTGAGGGATTGTTCTGTATCAGCCCCACACCAATGTCTTCTACATCTAGAATTGTGACATTCAGAAAAGTATCATAGATATCCTCTTTTCCGAGATCAGAAATCATTTTCTTCATTGCCTGTGGATTCTCAAGTTTCACCATTTTCATCTGGCTGTCTTCATAAAAAAACATAGTTGCATCAGCCTTTGGATGCAAGACTTCAGGAACACTTAAAATATCCTGTCCTTTGGAATAGGCATCGCAGATTTTTTTTCTGATCTCATTCAGCTGAGATTCTCTTTTGGAATCCAGTTTCTCCCCGCTGAATTTTGAATGATACTGTATTGCAGGCAGTCTTGTGCAGTTCCCCAGCAATATCAGAAATGCCAGAGCCAAAATTTTCTTCATTTTATTTTCCTGTAATCCAACCATTTATGTTTCCTTTCGGTCGTCGGCGTGCATCATCTCTTTTCATGGATAAAACTCACCCGGTTTTTTCAAAAGGATTCCATAAATGTATCCTTCGGTGCCGTCGGAAAGTCTGGCTTTGACCCAGGGTGCAACGTCTTCATCAATTTCTTCGATTTTTCCTGTATCCTCAGTCACTGTGAGTTTTTCATTTTTAGGAAGCTCTTTTATAATCTTCGATTTTAAAGAAGGATTGTCCCGCATTCTGACCTTGTCATATTTTGCAAGGTATTCACCCGGAACAAGATAGGGAACCATTTCCCAGCACTTGCGGGAACAGCTACTGTTATATACATTGGAATAGTTTTTCTTTATGTTTTCTACAGTTCTGAAACTAGCATGACCTTCATAAATACCTCCGCATTTTTCAGGTTCGCCGCCTAAATCATTCTGCTCAAAACAGCCTGCTTCGAAAGCTGAGGTCTGGAACCCATTTTTATCAAAAGGAAAAATTACACCTCTGTACATTCCTGATTTGTTCATCCCTTTCACCCAGGCAAAGTCTTCTCTGTTATTTGGATTTCTCTGAATCACCTTTCCTGGTCTGTAATGATATACAACATAAGCAGTACTGCATAAATCTCCCTTACAATAATCTTTGAAGTCGTAACCTTCATATTTAGTATGGACTACTTTTGTTTTTTTTGACTTAGGGAACTCGTAAACTTCCATAAAATCACCATTTTTAGAATAATAGTCATTGATGCCAAATGTAATTGTGAAGTCTCTGAATTTGATCTGATCACCGTATACTTTGTAGAAATTTGTGGTTTCTGTGCTACCAAAAGAAAAAAGAATTTCCTGAGAAGACAATTGTTTGATTTCTGCCAGCCTCGTCTTTTTTATGGTCTCCTTGTCTTCTAGGTAGAGCCTGTAGGGTTCTGCCCAGTCTGCAAGCTTCAGAGGCTCTTTGGATTTCTCTGACTGCGTTTTATTTTTCATAGGATTCTTCTTTGATCCGCCTGTGTCTTTTTTTGTATTTACAGAACAATGAAAAATAAATACAATGATCATTATAAAAAACTTCAAACTGTCCTCCTAGGCCTTGCTCACTGAAAAATGCAGATGGTGATGATGATTCGGATACTCTGTATCAAACTTGACATTCTGGAACTTAGGATTGTTGGCAAAATGGGCAGCAACCTCTTTGTCCATAAAAAATACGGTCAGATTATTTCCAGGAGGCATACTCTCCGCCATAATCTCTATCATCTTGATTGGTTCGGCTCCGCAAGATGGGAAACTGCTGCTCACCAACCGAAATCCGCTCTATGCGTCCTGCTGCAACCAGTTCTCTCAAAACTATAATCAAGGAATCCCGTAGACTTTCGTTATTCCATCG
>JBPOJG010000225.1:0-4568 GCA_052033835.1 Spirochaetota bacterium | reverse complement strand
TTCTAGTGTGAGAGAAATTTTCAAACAGTCCAAGACTGGAATTGAAGAAACTGTTTTCCCCCTGCCCTACAAACTGAGGACCATAATTTGGAATTCTCTGTATTCCCGTTCCGTCTTTCTGCACTCCGAAATTCCCGTTTGTCTGAGAAGACGAACTACCAAAAGGAAGGACCAGCGAAAAATTCAACCCGTATGTTTCATGTTTGGGAAGAGTTCCATCATTTGAATTTTTGCCAGCATAACCTCCGATGTAAAATTTCGGTTTCCAGTAGTTCTCTGCATTTTCTTTTTCCAGTTTTGCCTTCATTAGTGCGGCATCTGCTTTTTTCAAATCAGGTCTTTCTTTCATTGAAAAAATCTCAGATCTTCTTTTCCCTTCCATCGGTGTGAGGAATATATAATCCCAAAAAAGTCTTTCGGACGGTAGGATACTTTCAGAAAGTCCTGCCTGATTCTGCAGTTCAAAAACGGAAAGTCGAAAATCAGAATTACTTTTCTGCAGTGCAAGTTCGGATGCCCTGAATTTGGATTCCGCGTCCAGAATTTCAATTTTTGTTCTGAGACCGTTTTTGTATTCATTGAGAATATCTGTCTTCAGTTTATCTGAACGTTCTCTGGATTTTTCTGCAGTGAAAAGTCGTGCTGATCCGACTATAGCCCGAATGTAAACACGTCTGACGTCAAGTCTGTTTTTGAAAAGATTCATCCTGAAATCCTGTTCATTCAGAAGATCATTGAGTTTTGCCGTTTCAACTGCTCGTAAGTTTTCCCCTCCGTCATAAACAAGCTGATTGAGGCTGATTCGTATGTCCTGGTACAGTGAATCATTCTGATTCTGATTTAAGTTCCTGATGGAAAAATAGTTTACCCCGGCTTTGGGAAGGTATTCTCTCCATTTTTCTTTCAGTATAAGTTTTGTGACCTCTTTTTTTCCTTCCTGAATTCGTGACAAAATTCGGTTTGATCCGGAAAGAATCAGTGCTTCTTCAAGCGACACTGAGATTTCTTTTGAATGGATTTCCGTGCATGCTGCATGGATAATGATAAGTGACAGTAAAATTATTATATTTTTTTTGATTGACTTCATAATTAAAAAGTGTATTATTTTATTCAATAGAGTTGCTGTATAGCTGTCACCCTGAGCTTGTCGAAGGGTGGTCTTTCTCAATGAAATCATGGATTCGACCCGTTCGACTTCGCTCTGGGCAAACAGCTCACCATGACAATCATTTCTATTTAGCAACGACTCTAGTGTATCAGAAGAGCGCAATGAGTCATCATTTAAAGCAGTAATCTTGGGGCGGCTGCAATTTTGAAGCAGGGACAGGATAATTTTCTCCATATGTGGAGATTCGACATACAGAAATATAAAATTAAATAAAAAGTCAGCGGATTACATCATAGAATATAACAAAAGCGGTAAGGTGACTAAATCAGTTCAAATCCCTTACCTTCTCTGATAATCTCCATATCATCTGAAGTATAATCTATGATTGTGGAAAATTCCAGTGTCTTAATCCCGTCGTCCACGATTCCGTCGCATCTTTTCCCGAAGTGGTCTTCCAAGTCTGCCGGATCAATAATATACTCATCATCTCTGAATACTGAAGTTGAAACTAAAGCTGTACTGTGTATTTCAAGCAGAGTCTGTATAAAAAGATGACTGCAGATCCGAACTCCGATCGATTTATTTTTTGTATGAGAATAATTGTGTTTGGACAGAGTTTTGCTGGCCTTGAGTATAAACGTAAAGGGCCCCGGAGTAATTCTCTTCATTAACCGGTAAGCTGTATTCGGAACATATTCCACATAGTTTGAAATTTGAGATATATCATGGCAGAGAAGAGAAAGAGGCTTATTCTTGGGAATTTCTTTCAGCAAGTACAGTTTTTCCACTCCTGCTTTTGACGCTGGATCAGCAATCATTGCATAAACTGTATCCGTTGGAAAAATGTAAACCGCTCCCGCTTTCAGTTTTTCCGAAATATCCTTCAATGTCCTGATTTCAGGATTCTTTGGATGTAAATAAATCAACATAAGGTGCTCCTGCTGTTTCTTGATAAAAAAGCATAAAACAGACTCTCATTTGATGATACATCCAATCTCAGAAATGAGCCTTTGCTGTATAATAGAAATTTGAAAGCGACGTTTCGAAACGTCGCCTCCGCTCTGCCGCAGAACCTATTGAAGGCTAGGTGAGAGGATGTGCTCAGTAGTCGGTAAGCGTATTCCAAGAAGCATCCTCTGCGTCAGATGCTGGACGAAAAGAAATCAATCCTTTTTAGGAGGCTTTGTATTTGGTTCCTGTGCAGGTTTGTCGGAGGGAAGATTCTGAGTCAGAGGGTCAGGTAATCTATTTTCTGTTTCTCTGAAAGTTTCAGTCGGATAACAGTTGCTGTTCTGCTGTTTTGATTTGTCAAAAAGTTTTTTATAATCCAGCGAACCCGACTCAGTCAGAAACTCTCTGCTGATATAATGGTCACCGTTTTCATAATAATTTCCGAAGGAATCACATTCGGGAATATCTTCATTGGTATGTTTTTTTTTGCAGCCTGCAAGAAGTATGCAGGCTATCAGAAAACAGACTCTCATTTTTTTTCCGGAACAGACACAGATTTTGCAGGCTGTTCAGCAGGCTTTTTTTCTTCAGTAGGAGTGGAAGGAGCCGGGGCCTTAGTTGCACTGTCCTTGGAAGTTTTTGCATCCTTCTTTGGAGCCTCATCAGTAATTTTACCCAGTCTGGAACTGATCCTTTTTCTTTCGTCTTCTCTTTCCTTTTCTCTCAGTTTTTCCTTTTCCTCAAAAATCTGATCCATACAGTCATCATACGTTTTCAACTGTTCTTTCGGAAAATAATCCTCATCAATCAGAAGGTTTTTGGAAAGCCTTTCGTTGATCTTCAGATTTTTGTTTGCATTTCTTTCAATGAAATAAGGGATTTTCAAGAGGTTCAGTATTGCTTTTTTATAAAGATAAAGAGCTTCGATATTATTGTTTTTTGAAGCCTGATCCATTGCATTGTTCTGCTGCTCATTCGCCATTGCAATCAGCTTTTCAAAAGTGGAATTATTCAGCTCATTTCCGGATCCTTTTATTTTGAGTTCAACTACCTTCACCGAATAATCTGTATGGAGCTGTGTATAAACTGCCTTGTACTTGTCTCCCAGGAATTTGGCACTTTCATTCATATCTGCATAATTCTGTTCAAATTTGCGGCGCGCCTGTACAAAATCTCTTTCACTCAAAGTGATTGTTGCATCCACATAACCTTTCATTGCAGAATTGTACTTTTCTTCCATTCCATTATTCAAGAATGCACTCTTCAGCTTTTTCAAATGTTTCAAATTTGAATTTTTCATCGTGTTTGCAATTGCCTGAGGATCTACTGTAACAGTTCCAGTTTCTTTCTTGGCAGGTTTTGTCTCTGCCTCTTTTTTGTCAGCAGAAGTGGAAGCATCTGTTTTTCCGGGAACGGTCGCAGGAGCAGTTTCCTTTTTAGGAGCAGCTGAGGCGTCTGTCTTGGCCGGTGCTGCCTGAGCAGAAAGTCCTGCAGAAATCAGTAGATAAATGAATACAGAAAATACGCTGAGAGTAATGTTTTTCATAGTTATAGTATCGTCTTTTGGAAATTTAATCTAAATATTGGGGACTGGCAAAAATCAAAAATCCCAAATCGGGACGGAAAAGCTACCACAGGCTGTACCTGTGGTATTTAGCAGAAAGGTATTATTTTACCCAAGTCTGAGTTCTGTAGAGGAATCCAATATATCCTCTCAGTTTCAGTTTTCCACCTTCATTCCAGATTTTGCACTTGTAAGTTTCTCCGTTCTTTGGATCAAGAATTGTACCGCCTTCCCATCCGTCGGCTGTTTTAGAAAGATTGTTCACAATCTGCATTCCAACGACTGGCTGGTCTTTAAGAGCACCTGTACACTTTGTACATTTTGGATTTGCCTCTTCAGGATTGATCAGCTCCTTAATTTTTCCATAGAGTTTTCCTCCAGATTCAAAAAGCTCCACTTTGGACTTAGGTTGGCCTGTCTTGTCGTCTATTGTCGTCCAGACTCCTACCACATCAGTTGGTCCCGCAAAAAGAGAAGATGATCCTAAGAAGATCAGAATACCTGCCAAAGAGAGTGAAAGTTTTTTCATAACGTACCTCGTTAAATTTTGTAAAGTTTAGACTAGCTAAACCTTCTTTGAGAAACTCTTTTTTTTCTGAATTCCAAAAAAATGCAAGTTAAAAAAACATTTTTTTATCTCAGGAGACAATATTTTGAGAGGAAATTATTTTAGAACCGACTCTGAAACACCTGTCTTTTTGAGTAACAGATCCAGACTAAAAAAATCCCAGACAGATTCAGTCAATCCAAGAAAGCAGTTTCCAAATGTGCGGGGCTTGCAGACAAGCTGCCAGGCTGCTTCCTTACTCACAGGTCATTTCGAACTCTATGACCCTTTTTCTGTCAACTTTTTTTTAGAAAAATTGGATTAACAGAAGAAAAATTTGCAATATAGGGTCTCCTGTTCCTGATTATGGAGATGATTAATTTCAATAATTTATTTCC
>JBPOJG010000199.1:0-2150 GCA_052033835.1 Spirochaetota bacterium | reverse complement strand
ATCTTGCTTTTTCTCTGCTTAGTTCTCACAACTGTTATATGAGTACATTGGAAATGCCAATCTATTTTTGTCTGAATGAGAAAAAAATCAAGAATCCCTATTGGAATCTGGCTCTTGAGGAAGCACTTGCTCTTGAATTCTGTAAAAACAGTTACAGTCTGGGACTAAGATTCTGGAGAAATCCGCTCTCTGCGGTTCTTGGAATATCAGATGAAATTTATAAAAATTTATCAAAGGAAAATCTTGAATCAGCTCATCCAATTCGTATTCCGTCAGGAAGAATGTACTTTGAAAAAAACGGAATCTATGTGTGCAGAAGGGCTTCAGGCGGAGGAACTGTATATCATGACAGTTTTTCCAATCTGAATTATACAGTATTTCTGAATCTGGAAAAATATCCTGAATACTTTCCTGTACAAAAATCATACGAAACAATCCTGAAAGGTGTCATCTCTTCTTTAATGAAGCAGGGAATTAAAGCGGAAATGTCCGGAAAATCTGATCTCTGTATTGAAACGGATTTCGGTTTGAAGAAGATTTCAGGCAATTCACAGTTCAGAAAGAGGGGATGTCTTGTTCAGCACGGAACCCTGATCTTAAGAAAAGAACTTATTGATAAAGTTGAATCATTTCTTCTGCATCCTCCTCTTGAGCCGGAGTACAGGCAAGGGCGAAAACATACAGATTTTCTTTCGACAATTCCGGAAAAATTTGATTCCGAAAAATTTCAGACGGATATGGAAGATTTTTTTCTGGAGATTCTTTCTCTGAAAGATGCAAAAAGGATCTTTTCAAATAAATACTACAGAGGCGTAAGCAGAAGTCTAGACAGCCTTCTTGAATCCAGATACGCAAATAAGGATTTTATTTTTTCTAGGTAAAAAAAACACTGGGCTTATGAGTACACTTGAATCGCAGGACAAAGAAATATTTGCGGCATTACGCAAGGAAGATGAGAGACAGGAAACTTCTCTTGAGCTGATTGCTTCGGAAAATTTTGTATCAAAGGCAGTTCTCGAAGCATACCATTCTACATTGACAAACAAGTATGCAGAGGGTTATCCGGGGAAAAGATATTACAACGGCTGCGAAAATGCAGACACAGTAGAATCCATTGCAATTGAGAGAGCTAAAAAAATGTTCGGTGCTGAGTATGCAAATGTGCAGCCCCACAGTGGAGCTCAGGCAAATATGGCAGTGTTCCTTGCTGCGCTCGATCCTGGTGATACTTTTATGGGAATGAATCTTGCGCATGGCGGACATCTTTCACACGGATCCCCTGTGAATTTCAGCGGAAGAAATTATAAGGTTGTTCCTTATGGGGTGAGAAAAGACAATCAGCTTATCGACTATGAAGAAGTGGAAAAACTCGCAAAAGAGCACAAGCCTAAACTTATAGTGGTCGGTGCATCTGCGTATCCCAGAAAAATTGATTTTGCCAGATTCTCGGAAATTGCAAAATCAGTCGGCGCAAAGCTGATGGCTGATATTGCGCATATTGCAGGTCTTGTCACTGCAGGTTTTCATCCAAGTCCGGTTCCATACTGTGACTATGTGACAACCACAACTCACAAGACACTCAGAGGTCCTAGAGGCGGACTCATTCTGTCAAAAACTGAAACCGAAAAGATACGGAATTCCAGAGTTTTTCCGGGAGTTCAAGGCGGACCCTTGATGCATGTGATTGCAGCAAAGGCAGTGGCATTTGGTGAAGCTCTTCAGCCTTCCTTCAAAACATATATTGAGAATGTAGTAAAGAATGCCAAGGTGCTTTCTGAGGTTTTTCTTTCGAGAGGGTACAGAGTTATATCCGGCGGCACAGACAATCATTTGGTGCTTGTGGATGTATCCGTGAAAGGACTTACCGGTCTTCAGGCTGCGGACAGAATGGATGCAGCACATATTACAATCAATAAGAACGGTATTCCTTTTGATGAAAAGCCTCCTGCAGTCACTTCCGGAATCCGTCTCGGTTCACCTGCGCTCACTACGAGAGGACTGAACGCAGATGATTTCAAAAAAGTAGGAAATTTGATCTGCGATCTTCTGGACAATATTGATGACGAAAAAACTTTCGAGAAGGTAAAGTCAGGCGTTGCTGAAATTACAAAATCCTACCCAATGAAAAACTTCCGAATTGATTAAGCGAG
>JBPOJG010000401.1:0-3171 GCA_052033835.1 Spirochaetota bacterium | reverse complement strand
TCACTGATGCATCGCAGGTGCTCGGGGCCTTCAGTGAGTTCAGGGCAAGAAGCCCAATCAGTGTCTTCGAATTGTCGGTCTTTTTTGTTGTGCATCCGATGAGGCCGAATGCAAGGAGGGCGATGATGCTTATTCGCTTAATAGCTGTTTGCTGTTTGCTGTTTGCTGTTTGCTGTTTGCTCAGATCCTATTGTCATTGGTTTTTCTCCAGTAAATTTTTTCGGGATACAAAAAAATATAAAGTGTTGGTTCGACTCCGCAGACGTGGAAGTTGCTGCTTACCAACCGTGAAGGCTTCGTCAGTATTTGCTTACAGGCGAATCTTCAAAGGCATTACACTTTTTGTTTCCTGAATGATAATTGTATATTTGTGGCATATCGGTCATTTTGTCCAGATTTTTTTATGCATGAAAACGGCGGGGTCTTACTGGTAGGGCACTAGTTAGATTCAGAAAACTTCTGAGGGATTTCATCCCATGGATTTATGATCACAAGTCCTTTGATGCCAGTAAAATCTTTTACATTTCTTGTAACCAATATTAAATCATTCGATAATGCTATGGAAGCGATTTGAGCATCTTCTGTGCTGATTGGATGTCCGGTACTGACTCTGTTCACGGCAATTTGAGCATAGATGACAGCAGAGTTTTCATCAAAAGACAGTATTCGTCCAGAGAAATCTTGAGAAGCAGCATTAGTCAAATCTGAGCGTTTTCTGCCTTCCTGCAACAGAGCAATTCCTGTCAGAATTTCAGCTTCAGTCACAGCAGAAATGAAAAAATCGGAATCCGTATTTGATTCAAACCATTCCAAAACGGCTTTATATGGGACTGAGCGCATTAATTCAGAAAGTATATTTGTATCTAATAAATATTTACTCATTGAAATTATTTCAAAAAGGAGATTTTTTCATTGTATTTCTGGCAGGTAGAACAACATCGTCAAAGTCTAATCCTTTAAACCGCTGCTGTATTTTCAGTGCCAGATTCGTCTGCACAGACTGCTTTTTCTTCTGCTTCAAAAATTCAGCAAAATCCAGTAACTCGGCAAGCATATCATCCGGAAGTTCCTGACTGATCTTATAGAGATGCTCAGCGGCTGTCATCGTTGTGTTCTCCTCGTTTACTGACAGAATCCATTGTTTCAACGGAGCAGTCAACAGCAAAAATGCATTTCAGTGTATGGAGAAATGACATTGCCAAAAAAGCTTTCTGATTCTTACAAAATTGTAATCAATGACAGTGAAGGAATTTCCAATTCTTTCCAGATTTTTTTGAATTGCATCTAAGACGATGGCCGCTTTGCTCTCACTAGGAAGACCGCTTAGCCGAATCAGGCTGCCGAATATACCAATTCGTTTTTTATTACCAATGAAGCATAAAGAAGACAGGCATTGATAGATTCTTTTGTAATTTTGGGATATGCGGAAATCAACTGTTCTAGTGATTCGCCCATCGCTAATTTCTCCAGAATTAAATCAACAGGAATTCAAGTGTCTTTGATAACTGGTTTTCCAAACATAATCTTCGGGTCTCTTGAAATATAATTTTTAATATCCATTACATTGATTATAATCTCCCAGAAAATAATTTCAACTTTATTTAATCCCTGAAATAAAATTTTTTGCTTGCTGAAATTCCTCAGAAGCCCTTGAGGAAAAATCCTGCTTTGTGACGCCTGAGCTGTGCAGAAGCAATCAATCTGTTCAGTTTACTGCCTTGGAGTAACCGGTCATTTTTTTCAGATCAGATTCAGTGAAAATTCTTTCCAGAAACTGCAGTTTGATTTTCTTTCCATTGTTCAGCTGCACTTCCAGATTTACATAGTCCATCCAGAGGATTTTTTTCTTTTCTTTGAAAATCAGATTTCTCCAGGGAATCAGAACTGCGCCGGCTCCGAAGCGGAAGAGTGCCATGATGTCCATATGCAGTCCTGATTCTGAAAAGCTGAGATGAACGACTCCGTTGTAGGCAATAAATCCTATCTGCACATATGAAAAATTTTCATCTCTTCCGCTCGGTTCTGCAGTTGTTCCAAAACTTTCCTGAAGAGAAAACCATCCGCTGACAGTGTGCAGCAGTTTCATCAGCACAACCCAGAAGATGAAAAAAACAACTAAGACTCCGATAAATACGAATATGCTGTGACTCTGACTTTCCATGGAGGTTAATGAAAGACCCAAGACTTTTTTTGTAAAGAAAAAAATCTTGAGGTGCAGTAATGGCGGCTGTTCTAAATTGTCAAAAAAGCTTGCATCTTCCCAAGAATCAATAATGATAGGATGACTGGGGCTGTGAAGACTTCGTCATTTTATCGGAAGTCTGTTGCTTCTGAGAAAGATCTATTAGAGTTTTGCTGGTGAATGAAAACTATGTCATTCCTTTAGCAGCGGTTTCCACGCTTGCATATAGAAGGATGCTGAGAAGTCATAGTTCCCTTCTATAAACTCAGGGCAGGCTGCTCACTATGACAGCCTTTTCTGATTTGTCAGCAAGTCTATTCATTTGGAAATAGAGCAAATTTGAAGACAGTCACATTTGCGGGATTCTGGAAAGGTTCGATTTTTAAAAGGAGAATATAATCATGAAAAATTCAGTAAAAAAATATAAAATGAATCTCGAGACTTTTCTGAATGTGTCCATTGTGATTGTATGGATCATTTTTCCAGTTTTGGGATATGTACTAGGGACAACTATTATATTCAACATTGATATCAATGATTATCAATGGAGGCACGCAGGCAGAATTTTTTTCGGGGCAGTCCTGCCGCTGATTGCTTCCTTTGTGGTCTGCACCTACAGTCCGTCCGGAAGGTCTGCAAAATGGTTCATTTACGGCATCAGTTTATTCTGTGCTTATTTTTCCTATTCTTCTGCATACAGACTGTATAAGGGACTCGAAAAAGATCAGGGGAAAATAGAAAGCATTGAATGCAGGGAATACACTTTCAGTGAAAGGCGAAACAGCAGATCGCACTGTTATCTTTACGCTTTGAAAATGGATTCCGGGAAAGAGTATTTTATTGGAAGGCTGAACGAAAAAACTAAGGTCCATTCTTCAGTCAACTTCATTCATAATGATAATCTCATTCTGAAAACAGATAACTCACCTTAGGTAGACAGAATATGAAATCAGGGAAATTTATCAGAACACCTCTGTGAGACTTACGCT
>JBPOJG010000008.1:0-7099 GCA_052033835.1 Spirochaetota bacterium | reverse complement strand
AGATAAATCTGTCCGTCAGTAATTGAGATCACGTTTGTAGGAATGTAGGCCGATACCTCACCTTCCTGAGTTTCAATGATCGGAAGTGCAGTCAGAGAACCGCCGCCGTATTTCTGATCGAGCTTACACGCTCTTTCGAGGAGTCTGGAGTGAAGATAGAAAACATCTCCTGGATACGCTTCACGGCCTGGAGGACGTCTGAGAAGAAGACTCATCTGTCTGTAGGCAACTGCCTGCTTGGACAAATCATCATAAATAACAAGTGTATGTTTTCCTTCATTATACATAAAGAATTCTGCAAGGGAACATCCTGCATAAGGAGCAATATACTGCATTGGAGCTGGATCAGATGCATTCGCAGCAACTACGATTGTATATTCCATAGCACCCTTTTCAGTCAGTCTCTGCACAAGGCTCGATACTGTAGATGCTTTCTGTCCGATCGCAACATACACGCAGATCACACCATTACCTTTCTGATTGATGATTGTGTCGAGAGCAATGGAAGTTTTTCCAGTACCACGGTCACCAATGATCAATTCTCTTTGTCCTCTTCCTATCGGGATCATCGCATCAATCGCTTTGATACCAGTCTGCAGAGGTTCAGATACAGGATATCTTGTAGAAATACCCGGTGCTATAATTTCAACAGGTCTAAATTCAGTCGCTGCAATAGGACCTTTTCCGTCTATCGGCTGACCGAGAGGGTTTACCACACGGCCAAGCATTGCATGTCCGACAGGAACTTCAAAAATTTTACCTGTTCTTTTTACAGAGAAACCTTCTTCAATGTGTTTATATTCTCCAAGAATAACCACACCCACTGAATTTTCTTCTAAGTTGAAGGCCTGGCCGCGAACTCCGTTTTCAAATTCGACTAATTCTCCGGCCATTACATTCCTAAGTCCAAAAATACGGGCAATACCATCCCCTACTTCAACTACAGTTCCAGTTTCATCAACATTCAAGTCCTGCTTGAAAGTCTGGATCTCTTTTTTGATTATCGATGTAATCTCGTCTGTTTTAATTTTCATAGTATGTCCCAATCTTATCTTTGCTCAACAGGTTGTCGTTGTTTAAAATACCATGTTTCAGTTTTTCCAGCTGCGTTCGCATAGATCCGTCTATCCGCTTGTCTCCGTATTGGATGACAATTCCGCCGATCAATTCTGAATCTACAGAATTCTCCAGAACACAGTCGGAATATCCCAAAGCGATAAGCCAATTTTTGATCTGGTTCAATTCTGCATCGCCCAGCTTTACTGCTGAACGCACCTTTGCACGAAGCAGTTTCTTTCTTTCGTCGTTGAAATCTCTGTATTTCTGATAGATTTCAGGAAGAAACTGAGGTCTGTCATTTCTGACTAATAGTAAAAGGAAAGATACAACAGTTTCAGAGACTTTCCCCTGAAATGCCTTTTCCAATGTTTCCGCTTTCTGCTTTTTGGAGACTCTGGGGCTGATTAAAAATCCCCAGATATCTTTATCGGAACGCAAAGAACCTGCAGTGTCTCTCAGTTCTTCTTCGAGAACATCTGCATTATTCTTTTCCGCCCCTATTTCCAGAAGCGCCTTTGCATAAACTTTCGCTATATGAGAATCGAGCATATCACCCTTTCATTGTCTTGAGGTTGTTTATCTCAGATTTAACAAAATTTGCGTGATCCTCTGCCTTGAGCTGCTTTTCAAGAATTTTGGAAGCGATGGATACGGAAAGCTCAACGATATTCTGCTGAATTTCCTGTATTGCTTTCACTTTGGAAAGCTCGATATCCTTCAAAGCCTGGGACTTCATACCGGATATTTCGTGATTAGCTTCCTGAATCATTTTGTTTTTGAGATTCGATGCTTCTTTTTTTGCTTCATTTAATACGGACTGCGCTTCTTCGCCGGCAGATGCAAGTTTGCTCTTGTAGTCAGATAAAAGTCCCTCTGCGTCTGCACGAAGTTTCTCAGCCTTTTCGATGTCGCTATGAATCTTTTCAGCTCTTTCATCCAATGCATGGACAATTGGACCCCAGGCAAATTTTTTCAATATGCCGACTACAATTAGGAAAGTCACTATTGTCCAGATCAGAAGACCCGGATTTACCTGTAGAAGATTTAAACCGCCTGCTGCCAGTACCACTTAAACCCTCTCTTACTTCTTAGCTGGAGCTTCAGTTGAAGCTGCAGGAGCAGTAACGGCTGCTTTAGTCAGAGAATCTGGGAGACTTTTGTTCAAAGCACCACCAGCCGAGAAAGCAATTACCAGTGCGAAAAGAGCAGCACCTTCAATGAACGCCGCTGCAATCAGCATTGCAGTTTGAATTTTTCCAGCAGCCTCAGGCTGACGGCTCATACCTTCAACAGCCTGTCCACCGATTCTACCAATACCAAGTCCTGCACCCAGAATTGCAAGACCAGCTCCGATCCCTACACCAATGTATCCTAAACCGAAATCCATAGTTTACCTCTTAAATTAATCTACTAAAAATTAGTGCCTGTGCATGCTTGAACCCACGAAAAGTGAAGTCAGCAGTGTGAATATGAACGCCTGTAAGAAAGCCACAAAAATCTCCAGCATATAGATAGCTACAGCTGCCAGGATGGATACAGGAACAATAAAGTATGACTGATACTCAAAAATGAATCCCAGAAGAGCGAGTATGACAACGTGCCCTGCAGTCATATTCGCCAAAAGACGCACTGTGAGTGCGAATGCCTTGGCAAGCGGTGATACAATGAATTCGAGAGGGAACATCAGTATGTAAGTCCATCCAGGAACTCCGTTCGGAACCGAATAAATCGGGAAAAGAGGACCCTGATACATAAACCCTGTCAGATAGATCATAATGAGTGTGATACCTGCAAGAGTCACTGTAACCGAAATATCACCTGTCACAGTAATGCCGCTCCAGATTTTTCCTGCAACAGCATCATGGCCGCCGCCTGTTGCGACTGCAATGATTTCTCCGACTGGAGGAATGAGTCCAAACAGGTTACAGAAAAGTATGAAGAAGAAGAGAGAGAAAAGATATCCGTAATATCCATGACCGTGACCATGCATATTCGGTTCGATCACTTCATCTCTGAGGTAGATCAGAATCGTTTCAAGCATATTCGCACCCGTCGACTGCACTTTATACGGATTGCTTGCAATTTTCTTTGCCAGCGGGACAAGGATGATGATCAGGAAAAATCCGACGATCCACATCATTGTGACCCTTTTCGTAATATGCATATCGAGTCCGCCGACAAAATGGTATTTCTTATTTGCGTGGTGGTCTACGAATACATCGTGATGAGAGGGATCAAATTTAGGATCACCTTCAAACACTTTTTCTCCGCCGAAATTCAGAGGAAACTCTGCATGGTCAGCGAGGTGATGGTCGATCACATCAGCAAGATCAAATTTTTCGGAATGGGAAGAGTCACTTGCCAGTAAAGGCATTGCTGCAGTGCTCAGGGTAATTGATAGGATTAAGGCGGCTAGTTTATTCATCTTTCTCTTTGCCAGAATAAAAATAAGCGATTAATACAATGATTTTTACGTTGAGATAATATGCAATAAAAAACCCGACTAAAAAAGCATTGTCACCGGTAAAAATCGAAAAATAGGAAAGCACAATGAGACTGATTATAAAAGACAATAACATAAAAAACATCTGTGCCATCGGGGGATTCGGCCATTCACGGTTCATTAGAAAAACCTTAAATACCGAGAACCCTCCCTGTATCAGAGAACCAGCATAGATGCCGTTCAGATATCCCTGCTGCCAGCTCATTCTGTGCACAAGAATGAACGCACCGATCATCCATGACGCAGTCAAAAGGACATAAACAAATACAAACTGCCAGAATGGAACCTGACTCAGATCAAGCGCCCTGTCGTTTTTAACGGAACTCACTGAACTCAAGTTTTGGACATCGGAGCCTTTCTGCAAGTCATTTTCTTTCCGAAAACCCTTCTGAACCTCATTCACTGTCTCTCTCTTTTCCCGGAAGCTGGGCGAGTTCTTCTGTAAACGGCCTCCTCTCCGATTCAAAAAGCAAAGCTGAATTCGGTCTGTACAGCCCCACATCATTCGTATCCATAGGGAACTGCCCTGCTTTAGGGAAACTGCCTAAGAGGTTCAGAAGTCGATTTTTTAGAAGTGACAGGATTCTGATGGAAGGAAGAAGATTCTCCGGCACTGCATACCGGAGAAAGTGTTTAATTCATTTTCATGAAAAAATATGCTGCAGCAGATCAGACCTGCAGTCTTCTGAATTCTCCATAAGCAGATTCCAGCCATGATTTAATTCTCTGACGCTCAAGAAGACCGAGGCCGGCAGACTTGCTGTTGACTGCTGCCCAGAAACTCGAATCTGTTCCATCGATCTTCTGCATCGTTTTTTCATCCAGTTTTTTCAAATTCATAAACTGTGCGCCATACTGAACTGCCAGATCCTTTACAGGAGAAGAGTCAAGTATCTTAAACTGTCCACCTCTTCCATAATTATAAACAATATTATAATCCACCCTGTCCTGAAATACAGAAAGAAGATTTTCGAGAAGAATCACTGAATCACTGCTGTCATCCATTACATGCCAAAATTTCAGCCTGAGATTCAGTTCACGGCAGAGTTCCACCACATTGCTCTCCTCTATCCATTTCAGGAGAGGAAGTTTTGTCTGAGCAGCCAGATCCACTATAATTCTGTCACCCGACTCCAGATCATAATTTTCAATCATACCGTCCAGATCTTCATAACTGTCCACTGTAGACGGAGAAGCATAATCTCCGTAAAAACGCATAAAAGTCTGATGCGATCTGTCAGTATCATATCCTTTGAACCGGATTCCATTATTGATAAAATATTGTGCAAGTGTTCTGGAAATTACAGATTTCCCAACCCCGCCCTTTTCGCCGCCGATAAAATGTATCATATAATTCAGTAAAATGCTCACAAGAGAAACAGGTCAAGCCGAATTATCCCAAACATGCATATAAATAAAACAAAGGCACAAGCCCAAAAGCGTCAGCATGATTAAATTTAACACAAAATGCTCCATTTTGGAAATTGTTTCTCGGATTTTGAATGAATTTGGGGATGTAAAATTTTGCAAGACTGCTGACAGTCGTCTGTCTTTACCACAAACCCGTTTGCTGCTCTTTCAAAAACTCAAACCTTCTGACTCAGAAAGAAAACTGTGCAGAGAGGGAATAGAAGGACTCCGCACCCTGCCCCTGTGTCCGGCCTGTCTGAAATGAAAGTCTCGGCAGTTCCTGTTTCTGGATTCGGAAAGCATCAGCAAGCTGAAGTGCATATACAAAAGCAATCAGTCCCAGTGCCGCATTCGCACTGTTCCCTGCTCTGCTGAAAGTCTGTTCTTTTTCTGTAAGCTGATTTATAATATACAGATTGTAAGCACTCTCTACAGAATATAGGGAATCGCCAGCGGCTGCACTGAAAAGAATTCCATTGCTTGCAAACTGATTAAAATGCTTTTTCTGCGATTCTGCCTGCCCTGCATAAAATATGTAGGTACCGAACAGCAGAGCACTGAGAGTCATAATAGAATATCCTCGAAATCTGCCTCTTTGAATACTGTAAGCTGATTCAGAATAGACCTGTCCCCATCCGGGAAAGACCGCTGAACGTTTTACGATATCATATTTCCTTTTTTCTTTTCCTTTAGAGATTATTTCCAAATCTGTCCAGGAAGAAGCACTTCTGTCGTCGGTCCGGACATTTTTCAGCGAATTCATTCCCAGACTGGCCAGTGCCGCAAAGAGTATTCGGCTTCGGTCTTTAAGTTCATCGGGTCTGCTCACTTCCTTTCCAAGAACGGAGAACCTGTCAGTACTCGCTTCAAGAAACGTTCCTTTTTCATTCTGTCCGAAGACAAGAAACTGATCGCCGGATTTTACAATCTGCACTCCGTTTATACTTCCCTTCTCGGCCTGTCGGTCACTGAATGACTGAAAAAGAGTCTGTCTTTCTGCTTCGGTATTGACTGACTGAATTTCGAGTTCCTGAAGGAAATCCTTTTTAGAAATGACAGTGCTTCCTTTTCTCAGCGCATAGTCTCTGTCTGCCTTGCTGAGTTTTGCTTCTCCATCCTTCAGTTCGAGCTGCAGAGCCGAATTGGAGTTTTTCTTTCCGAGACTGATAAGACTTTTCTGGAGCCTTATCACTTCATCTCCGTGAACGATATTGATTTTTTCCACCTCTGATTTTTTTCTGTTCATTGTATCCACGGTCATTGATCCCTGAATCAGATTGATGTCGAGTTTTTCCGGATTTGTATTGATATATATGATCGTATCTTCATTCAGAGTCACCTTCGTTCCGTCAATGAGTTCGATGGAGGTCTTTGAATCGCTCTCGGTCCGGATAGTATCATAATTATAAACAGACTTATCTTTAATGATTGATTTCCAGACTACAGTGGCGCCAAGTTTTCTTTCTGTCCGGGTACTGCATTCTCTGCATCGTTTCCTTTGGAAATGGGAACTCCCCAGGTCGCCATAATGGCATCCCCTATGAACTTATCTACATAACCGTGAGAAAGGTTTACACAGTTGACCATCCTTGTGAGATACTCGTTCAGAAGTTCAACCACTTCTTCCGGCGACATTCTTTCGGACATAGCAGTGAATCCCCGGATATCAGAAAAGAAAATTACACAGATTTTCTGTTCACCGCCCAGTTTGATTTCTCCCTTGAGTGCCTTCTCTGCAATTTCCTTGGAAACAAACTTAGTCAGAGCATCCTTGACTTTTTCCCTTTCCGCAAGCCCTGCCCCCATCTCCTGAAATGCTTCTTCGAGCAGACCAATCTCGTCTCTGGATTTCTGATTTACAGAAATATGAAAATTTCCCTTCTGTATTTCTCTTGTCATTCGGACAAGGTGCAGCACAGGTCTAGTGATCTGCTTTGCAAAGTTGTAAACGACAAAGAAAACAATCAGTATTGCAATTATCATTAAGATAATATTTCTTCTCTGGATATTGTATACTTCTTCGAGAGCTCTGTCCTTTGAAATGACGGAGACAACACCGGCTCCGGCAAATCCTACTTTTTTGTAAGAGCCGATAAAATTTTCCCCGTTTTTTGCAAAAATAATCTG
>JBPOJG010000169.1:0-8182 GCA_052033835.1 Spirochaetota bacterium | reverse complement strand
CACCCGGAAGATATGGGGGAATATCTCAGTTCTGTGAATTATTCGGTGTGCGGAAAGTATATGATTACCGGAAGCTCGGAGGGCACAGGTACGGTCTGGAAGACCGGTAAATGGAAAAAACTGATGTCATTTGAAGACAGTTTAAATATTGCAAGCATCATTTCAGTTCATCCGAAGGATGGAAACATATTTGCAAGTGCAACCTTCGATGTGATGCATATCTGGAATATTGAAACAAAAGAACAGATAAATGAATTTACACTTCCGGATAATGATTATTCCATTGGAAAAATTTCTTTTTCAGAAAATCAATTTATATGTGCATTAGTCCAGTATGTGGGCCACAGGGAGCAGAAAACGGGAAGTTCTTTTATCATCCTCTCATATCTGAGATAAGGAATTGCAGATGTAAGAATTTTTATTGCATAAATTTTAAATCCGGTATAAATGGAGGGACGGAGTCTGGTATGTCAGAAAAAAAATTAAGCAGTTTAGTGAGTTTGGGATTCTTGCCCCTGAAAATAATCAACAATGTGTTTCATCCTGTTGTCATCCTCTACTGCATATTTCCTGATAAAATTCCCTCGAACCCGGCGGAAACAGTACTTCGCTGGTATGCTGTATTTATCGGAGTCTTAGCGGTCATTATGACTTCATTGATGATTGGGCAGCATTTCACTGTGAAATATATGAAGAACACTCTTGAAACGCTCAGCAGACATCCCGATTTCAAAGAGCCTGAACAGGAAACCGAAAAACGAATCGATCGTTTTCACTTTTATTTTCATCTGTTGATTTCTTCAGTATCAGCTTTTTGTTTAATTTTTTTCAAGTCTTACTATATTACAGGCGGACTGATAATATACTCGAATATAATCTCAATTTTAATGATGATAAAAAAAGAGAGCCTTACTTTGCTGAGATTTGAAAAGAATAAGTGGATCATGGAAGCTGAACGGAAAAGGAAGGCCGAAGGAATGAAAGAATTGGACAATTCAAAATCAGAATGAGTATTACCCTAAACTGAAAAAACATTCAGCAGAGTCTGTTATGGAAGAAAGAAAGCCGATCTTGCTTTGAAATATGATGCCAATAAAGAAATCGTGGCCGCTGAAATGGAAAATTACAGACAGACGATCGCGAAATCAAGGAAAAAAGGGACTGTATGACAGCCCCTTTGGATGTTAGATTAACCTAATGCTTTTTTGAATTCTTTTGTAACTGCAGGAACTACATCAAAAAGATCTGCCACGATACCGAAAGTAGCCACTTTAAAGATCGGAGCATCCGGATCCTTGTTGACTGCAACGATATATTTGGATGATCCCATCCCTGCCATATGCTGAATTGATCCGGAAATACCACATGCGATGTAACAGTTAGGAGAAACAGTTTTTCCTGTCTGTCCTACCTGATGGCTGTGAGAAATCCATCCTGCATCCACTGCCGCTCTAGAAGCACCGAGTGCCGCACCGATTGTATCACAGAGATCCTGAAGGATCTTGAAGTTTTCAGGACCTTTCATCCCTCTGCCGCCCGATACAATGATTCCTGCTTCAGTGAGCTGAATCTTGCTTCCGCCGGAAAGTTCAGTTCCAGTGATTTTTGCTTTCACATCACCTGCACCTGCAGATACTTTTTCTACAGTTCCTGCACCTGCTGCAGTTCCGATTTCCTGAGAATTCGGTCTTACAGTAAACACCTGAACATCAGTGCTGATTTTGATATTTGCATATGCCTTTCCTGAATAGATCGGTTTTTTTGCAATGACAGCACCGCCGTCCACTTTAAAACCGACTGCATCAGCAACAATCCCAGCACCGACCTTTACAGCCACTCTTGGAGAGTAGTCTTTTCCCTGTCCAGTATGAGGAAGAAGAACTACTTTATATCCTTTTTCCTTGATTACAGCTGCTACAATATTTGCATATGCTTCAGGATTAAAATCTCCTCCGGAAGCAACGAGAACCTTTTCAGCTCCGGCTGCACCAAGTTCAGCAGCAAATTTATCAGCACCGTCACCGATCAGAAGAACATCTGCTTTTCCGCCGATTCCGTCAGCCAGTTTCTTTCCTGCAGAGACAAGCTCCTTGGAAACTTTTTTCAGAACACCATCTTTGATTTCACCAACAACTAGTACGTTAGACATATATTCTCCTTAAATCACCTTTGCTTCTTCTCTGAGAGCTTTTACAAGCTGAGCTGCAAATCCGTCAGCATCAGCTGCTTCGAGCTTACGGCCGGCAATTCTTGCAGGAGGCGGTTCTAAAGAAGTGATCTCTACTTTTACACCAGGATTTCCAAGATCTGCAGCAGTCTTTACTGCAATAGGTTTTTTCTTGGCAGACATAATCCCTTTCAAAGATGGGTATCTTGGCTCATTCAAACCTTTCTGTGCAGTCAGTACGAGTGGGAGACTTGCTTCAATATTTGCAGTTCCGCCTTCCACTTCTCTTGTAATTTTTGCAGAAGTTCCGTTGACTTCGAGTTTCAGTGCGAGTGAAACGTGACCCCAGGAAAGTCTTTCTGCTACCTGAACTCCCACCTGAGAACTGTCAGAATCAATTGACTGACGTCCGCAGATCACTAGATCAGGATTCTCTGCTTTTACAAAATTTGCTATCAGTTCAGAAGTATATGCAGTATCAAATGGATTATAAGCATCCACTTTAATCTGTACGGCATTGTCTACACCCATTGCATAGGCTGTTCTGAGAACTTCAGCAGTTCTGTCAGGTCCAACAGTCACTGCGATTACTTCTCCGCCGTGTTTTTCTCTTAACTTGATTCCCTCTTCAATTGCGAATTCATCATAAGGGGAGATAATCCATTTTACACCCGCCTCGTTTATGGACTTGTCTCCGAGTTTAATGCTTGTTTCCGTATCCGGAACCTGCTTGACTAGCACTACAACCTTCATATAGGCGCCTCTTTATGGTAGTTTTAAACATTTTGAGAGAGATCTTTAAAAAATCTGTCTCTTAAGAATAGGGAATTTTCAGGCAGTGAATAAGAAAAGCCTTTTTTAAAACAGCATTCGATATATTTGATTTTCAGCTTTGAAGAGCGTCATCAATGGAATTGAATCTTTTGAAGAGTCTTGCAATGGCAGTCAGACGAAAAAGATGCTCTATGCTCGCGTTGAGATTCACGAGACAGAAACTGACCCCTTTCTCCTTGAATTTTGCCGCATTCGCGACCAGCAGGCCGATCCCGGAGGAATCGATAAAATCGACATCCGACAGTTCCAGAATCACATGCTTCAGATCAGCTCTTTGATAATAATCATCCAGAGTTTCACGCAGAGAATGAATCTCATAAAGATAGATTTTCCCCGTAACATTGATGATGCCTGCTCTATTTTTAATTTCCTGACTGATCTGCAAAATCTTCTCCGAATCATTCCTTACTTTATTTGAGGCCGAAAAAATTTCATCCATTTTTCGCTTGAATTGCAGAAGAATTATATTATAAAGGAAAGACGAGTTAGGGAATTTTTCTTCAGCATTTGTTTTTATGCGCCAAGTTACAGGAAAAAAATTATGAAATACGCAAAAATTCTGATCTATGCAGTCTCACTCTGCATTCTATTTACTTTCATTGGTACAATGAACGCTCTGTCTCCGGAACAGAAGGATCTGAAAAAAGCAATCCAGAAAGGGGATTTTGGATTCTTTGAAAAAGTGACAAAGCAGAACCTGATCACAGGAAATCAGAATGAAGGAAAAAGTTTCATTCAAAAATCAGAGACAAAATCAATTCCTGCACTGATCGGTGCATTCTCCAATCCGGATATTGAAGTGAGAAAAATTCTCTACAGAGAAATGCTTTTTACAGAAATGAAAAACAAAGGCGAAGATCCGAGAAAAAAAATGGAATCAGACCCGGAATCTGCACCTGTTCTTGAACTCTTCAGAAAAAAACTTTTTGCCTCCGAAGAAAAAGATCCTGAAGCCTTTGTACTGAGAGAAGAACTCATCAGGCTTTACAACTATGACCTTATCACAGCAATAAGAAAAAAAAATGATCTAGCAGTAGCCTATATGAGTCCGGAAACTCTCGATTCAGAAATATCCAAGAATGAAGATAAAATCATGAAAAAATGGATAAAAAGATCATTGAAGATTTTCATCAAGGCTCTCGGAAATGAAAGAAGTTCCAAAGAGACAAAACTTAAACTGATTGAAATCATACAGCTTTCCAAATATGGCGGACCTGCAAAACTCATTCCGAAGGCTCCGTCACTGGCGAAGAGAGCAGATGAACTGTTTTCCATCGCGGAAGCAGAAAAGGACACTAAACTGATCAAGAAAATTACTGATTTAGGTGCGCTGTATTACAATCTTGCGCTGGAAAACAAATAATGCTCGAAAAATTAGGACTCGGCGATTTAAGACTTCACCCTGAAGGCAGACCGGTTCTGTCCTTTTTACTGATGACAGTACTTTCCTTTTTTCTTTTTGCAGATCAGAATCTGATAGCCCCTAATCTTAAGAACATCGGAAGATCGCTTGGACTCCACTCAGAACAGGACATCAACTGGTATCTGGGAGGACTGATTCCGGTCAGCTTCTTTGTTCTGGGAGGAATTGTATCCTTAAGTATGGGTGTACTTTCTGAAAAATATCCCAGAAAAATTCTTTTGGTATGTTCCATATTGCTCGGAGAAATTCCCTGTTTTCTGACGGGTTTTGCTCAAAACTACACTCAGTTTTTCATTCTGAGAACTCTGTGCGGATTCGGTCTCGGAGGCGTTTTCCCTATCCTTTTCTCAATGGTGGGAGACTATTTTTCAGAAAAATCCAGAGTGACTGCCTCGGCATATGTATCTCTTGCAATGGGTCTCGGTGTGGGAATCGGTCAGATGGCAGGGGGAATTTTCGGCGAATCCGATCCGCTGAATGGATGGAGACAGAGTTTTATCTGGCTTTCCGCGCCGTCCTTTCCTATTGCTGCAGTTTATTTCTTATTCTGCGGTGAACCCAAAAGAGGAATTTTTACTTCAGAAAACAATGAGCATAAACTGAATTTTTCAGATATAAAAAATATCTTCAAAAACAGCACTAACAGGGCTCTTCTTCTTCAGGGCATTCCCGGCTGTGTTCCCTGGGGAGTGTTCTTTGTATACCTCGTAGATTTTTACGAAACAGTGTACGGTCTGAGTAAGACGGCCTCATCACTGTATGTGACTCTCGCGGGAATCGGAGTGATGATCGGGATCATTCTGGGCGGAATCATCGGACAGAAACTGTACAACAGGAGCAGAAAACTTCAGGCAGTTTTTGCAATGTCCTGCATTTTTCTGGGTATCATTCCTGCATATTTTCTGATTCACGGGAAATGGATGAGCGGAACTGCTTTTTTTCCTGTACTGAATCTGTTCACAGGAATTGTTCTGACACTGCCTCTGTCCAATCTCAGATCTATACTCATCAATGTAAATCCGCCTCATCTCAGAGGATCTGTATTTGCTCTCTACAATCTTACAGATGATCTGGGAAAAGGATTCGGTCCTGCAATCAGTGCAGTCGTCCTCGGCCTTATACCTGAAAAGACAACCGCATTCACTGTATCAATCCTATTCTGGGTTCCCTGTGCTCTTTTCTGGATCGGTGCTGTACGAAACTGCGAAAAAGATCAGGATGCAGCGGAAGCTTCTACACATTCAGCTTCTTGAAAATGAAATTTGGTATATTTTTAATGATGAGAGCAACCAGTGACCATTTCCAGGGGACGTAAATGTTTTCTTTGTTTCTGTCTGCAGAGCTGAGGATGATCTCTGCTGCCTTTTCTGCCGAAATCAGCCAGAAAAGTCCCTGCATTCCCTTGGTCATATCAGTGTCGATGAATCCGGGCTTCACTGTCATTACAAGAATTCCTTTTCTAGACAGTCTGTTTCTCAATGCTTCCAGATAGGTGTTCAGTGCAGCCTTGCTTGTATTGTACACAGGATTTCCTACTCTTCCCCGATCGCCTGCAATAGACGATATCCCGATGATCTTGCCCTTTCCCTTTGAAGAAAAGTATGCTGCTGCAAGATTGATCCACGCAATTGCACCCAGAGTATTCACCTGCATCATTTCAATATCTTTGGCAGTATTGAATTCATCCATCGAAACCTTATGCATAATCCCCGCTGCAAAATAGATCTCATCGAGTCCGCCCATATCCGCAACTGCTTTTTCAAAAAGAGCAGGGACTTCTGAAACATTCTTTACATCATGTTCAATAATGAAAGGTTTTGAATCTGAACCAAGTGTGCCGCATTCAGTAATTCTTTTTTCAATTTCAGATTTTCTTCTGGCAATAAATGTGACTGAGCTGTGTAAAGAGAGAAGCTGCTTTGCTATTTCAGCACCGATCCCTGAGGATGCACCTACGACTATGATTTTTCTGTTTTTGACAATCATCAAACTGTTCCTGATTTATTTTTTCTTGGACGCACTGCCGGAAATGGCTGTCATTGGAGCCTGATCCTGTCCTGGGAAAAAAGTCATCATAAAACTGGACTGAGGAACTGTAATCTTTTCAATCTGTCTTCTGTATTTGACTGTCGCCCCGGGAAAACCTCCGCCCTTCACAACCAGATTGATTTTTTCAGTATTGAACCTTGTATTTTTAAGTTCATCATATTTCAGTAGAAGTTTTTTATGAACATCAGTCTTTTTCTGATAAACTTCAATCATCTGCTTGTATTTCAGCTTCTTTGCATCATCAATTTTTCCTCTGGACTGTTTGATGATGGAATTCATCTGCTGAATCTGGGGAACAAGAACAGTGAGTTCCTTCTCTGAAATCTTCAGTGCACTTGTAAGATCATGAAAAAGTTTTTCATTTCGGAAATGGTATCCCATTTCTACGAGTACGTCGATTCCTGCAACTGATCCTAAATTCGTTGTAGAAAGACCGCCATACACTACAATTTCTGATCCAAGAATCGATCCGTTCTGACCAGTCAGGATAACACTTCCCAGACTGAAGATTTTTGAATTCAGAATGAAACTGTCTACAATCACATCTCCGTCCGTTTCAATCACAGCATTCTCTATGAATTTTGTCTTGATGTTTCCTTTGACTCGGATGACTGTCTTTCCCTTTACTTTAATTCCGCTCTTTACGATCAGATCGCCGCCGACTTCAATATCTGTACTTTCAATGTTTTCATGCACAAGAAGGCTTCCTGTACAGGTAACTTTTGCACCCTCTTCTATCGATCCTCTGACAGTTACAGATCCTTCGTAGGATACATTTCCTGTAGACAGACCCACGTTCGTATTGATCTGAAGTTCTTCCGAAACAGTGACAGTCTCATCGTTAGAGATAAGTACTCCATTGCATCCGGCTGAATACTCCATATAAACCTTTTCAGGCTCTTCCGGATTTGTAATCGTTTCTGTCGTGATATTCTTTCCGACATTAATTTTCGGTTTTTTTATCGGAGTCGGATTTGTAATATTTCCATATACATCTTTCCCCGGAACCCCAGGAACTCCCATAAACATTGTGGCAATCTTATCGCCCTGCTTGATTGTCACGTACCTTTCGAGATTTCTAAAATCAGCCTTATCATTTTCATGAATGACGACTTTCTGGTTATGTGGATGATAATATTTAATCCATCCGTCAATTCCTTGGACAGGAGGAGTCCCCTGACAGATTGGTACCTGAATGATCGGATTATTGACCTGTCCCGCCTGAATTTTCTTGCACTGATCAATCAGATCATTGATCTTATTGTAAGACGTAATCTCTCTGTCCAGTTTAGTAGTATTCAGATAGGAATATACCGAGGTAGGATTCATATCCGTAAAATCCATCCCAGTGGTATCCAGAAGAAGAAATGCCTGCATATCACCAGGCAGAACCTCTACTCTCAGCCTGGAAGCAAAATCTCCCTTTTTAGGAAGATGGACTGGAGTCTTAGCTTCCTTCTTTGCGGAAGTCTCCCCCACAGTCTCTTCGGCCTTTTCAGGCTTTTTCTCCTGTTCAGTTCCTGATTCCGAAATGGCCGGCATTGAATCAGTTTTCGGGAGGGCACTCATCATCGATGTTACAGACGGAATGGCCGGCATCTTAAAGTTGGTGCCCGGATTTTCAGGCTGTTGATCTTTATTCTGCTCAGTCATTTTATTCTTCCTATATCCGTATCAAAAAGTAGCCAAATGCTTCTGCCAGCCCTGGT
>JBPOJG010000330.1:0-10197 GCA_052033835.1 Spirochaetota bacterium | reverse complement strand
GGCAGACGACTTAAAGCCGGATGGGATCAGGAGTATCTGCTCAAAGTTCTTGGCTTTGGAAAACAAACTTAAATGCGGATAATACGGACTAACATTTGATAAGTTCTTTTAATGCGTTTGCCTTGGGTTATTGAGTGGTTTGAAGTGCAAATGGACGATATTTTAATGAAACATGCAACATTTTTTCAACTGCCTAAAAGTGGGAAACAGGCTCTCTTCCTACCGCGTGTCAAACCCGCCGACTTCGATGAGTTCCACTTCTTTTGTGTGGCTGACAATCAGAGCCACAGAACGCAGTCCACGGCCAAACTGTTTGAAGTCCCTTTTATAAATTTCATAATACTCCCGGGCCTGACTGACTGCATCTTCCCGTTTTTTGGCAGCGCCTGCCTCACTGTCTTCCTTGCGGATGTATTTGAATTCAATGATAAAATGATACTTCACAAAATGATAATATGCCGGATGCGCTTCAAACAGCAAGTCAATCCGTTTTCTTCCGGAAATCTCCCTCTCGGAAATTATATTGTAAAGTTTACTTAAAGTAAAATAACATACAAAAAGAAATTTTATATGTTTTTCTGAAAAATTGGCATAGTCATAACTGGATAGTTTCTTTTGAAAAAAGTCCACAGCAAGTTCTTTTAATGCAGTCGGATCTCCGGTTTCAGCCATTCCGTAGATTGCACTGTGGAGCAGACGCATATCAAATTCAATGTCAAGGCTCTCTTCCAGAAATTTACGCAGATACTCCCAGTAAAGAGTGCGGATCACGTAATTGGGAATCTGAAACTGATTCGGCTTATCGGAAAAAGTAAGAAGTCCCAGATAAAAAAGCAGAGACTTCAGTTCGTTGTCGCTGAACCTCTGCTCAAACTGAAAACGTTTCACAAGCGTCAGACTTAAGGAATTGCTTAAGTTGATCTCTTCTATGATGGACTGCAGATTTTCTTTTCCGCCTGTACCGATGATGAGTCCTCGAAGTTTACTGTAGTCCGTTTTCACATTCTCATCCAGCAGATCTTTCGGATAACCTCTTCGGTTGAAATACTCTAAAAAGTACAGAGCCATATCTGAATTAAACAGAGTTTTTTCTGCCTCATCATAAAATCTGTATCCATTATAATAATGAATCATATCCTGCAGCACTTCTTCTTTGGACTTGTCTGCATATCTGTCATCATCAACTTTATCCAGAAGACCTTTTACTTCTTCCTGAGTAAAACCCAGCATTTCATTAAAATCAGGATCAGTCGTCATATCACTCGTGATATTGAACCCGCTTGACAGCTCATCGAGCATGATAGGAGAAACACCCGTAATGAAAAATCTCTCGATCACTCCTTCGCCGCTTGCGATTTTCAGCTGCTCGTAAAACTCTCTCACAAAACCCGTGCTCGAAAGAACCTTTCGGATAAATGCTTCCCTTCCTTCCGATGCAAGCTTATTGGCAAAATGATCGTATTCATCAATGAAGACATAGAGTTTTTTACCAATATGAACAGTTTCATTTCTCAAATCCGATATCATCTCCGCAGGAAGAATATTTTCCATCTGGGTTTCAAATTTATCACTTAGTCCTTTCGGATAGTATTCCCTATAGGTTCTCAAAAATCGCACAATTTCACTTCTTATTCTATGAGAAAAAGATTTTTTTAAAGATTCCTCATTTTCTGTATTGATTCCGGAAAAATCAAACTTGAGAATAAGATAGGAGTTTTTATATTCTGTAGGATTCTTCTGGATGTACAGCCCGCCGAAGAGTTTATCGAATTTATCAGATTTTGCAATATCGTAATATGCCTGCAGTACGCTGATCCACAGACTTTTCCCAAACCGGCGCGGCCGGATGAAAAAGAACTTTTTACTGTTCTCCATCAGCGGGATAAAATGAGTCTTGTCAACATAGACAGCCCCGCCGCTGATCAGGTTGTCGAAACTGGCTTCTCCGTAGGCTATTTTGAGCATAATACCAGATTGATGAAATTTTGCTTATCTGTAAAGCGGAAAAGTTCTTCAGGCAATTTCTCAAATAACTCACCGATAATCACTTGAACATATACCCGCTGTCCAAAATCTAGATTTATGCTGAGACTGCTTCCCATACTTCTGCTCATTCAATGTTTTCACAACAAAATGGATAAAAACGAAAGACCTTCCGGTCCTGTTATCACAATGAAAATTTCTGAACGGCATCAGAAATACCTGACTCCTGTCGAAAAGGAACTGTATTCCGACTCTGAACTTCCGGAACTCTTTTTGAAGCTCAAAGACAGAAGCAGGACAGTCTGCGAAATGGTCTGGGGTACAAAAAAATACGATGCTGCATTTGTGGAGACTCTGATCCGAAAGGAGAATTTCAAGGAAAGGCCTTTTGACAAATGGGGACATCCTCTCCCTAAGCTGATTGCAGGATGCTGGAACTTCTTCAAACTCAATGACGGAAAGCCGGAAACTGACTTCAAGCTGGTCAAAAAACTGTATCCGAATGAAAAGAAGGACTGCTACAGTGTAGGCTTTATGCAGTCATATATAATGCATAATGAAATATCATGCGATAATATATACACAGTTGATCTGGACTGGGCAATCCAGCACGCGCATTTTCAGTTTCTGCGGAAATATATTTCAAACGAGATGAAGGACAGAGAATCGGTAAAGAAAGCTGTCGGCAGTCTGGAAATCGGCTGGTCTGCGAGATTTGACGGAAAGAAAATGCTTGCCTCGGAAAAGGCGGAAATCAATTCTCTCTGCTTTTATCCTGCCCATGAAACCTGCTATAAGACGATGGAAAACTTTCAGGCAAACTTTTCCAAACTCAAAAACTTTCAGCTTTCACTCGCCGAACTTCACAATATGAAATTCAGCTTCAGTCCGGAAACTGTGCCTGTCATTTTTTTCAGTAATGCGCTCGAAGAACTCTACACGTCCAAATCGGAATTTGCACTTTTATATGACCACATACAGTCTTCGATGCAGAACGGAACAAAGGCAGTCCTGATTCATCATGCTGCAGGCAGAGGAGAATTCGGAATTTACGAACTGAACAAATCCGAAAAAGGCGCAGAGATGAAAACGGTGTGCAGGGATAAATTTATGTCATCCCCTGTCGGTGATGCTCCTGCCTATGAATACTCGACTCACTTGGACAAAAAAAGCACACAGAAAACTTCTCAAAACTGCTCTGCGCATCCGCTTCTGAAAAATTGAGTTCTGTCTGGGCTGTCACATCCTACTATAATCCGGCAGGATTTCGGATTAAGAAAAAGAATTATCTGCTTTTCAAAAAATCACTCGAAAAGCAGGGAGTTCCTCTGATCACTATGGAAATGGCCGAGGGTGCTTCGGATCTGGAAAATGATAAATACACATATACTATACAAGGTAAAGCTGCACTCTGGCAGAAAGAAAGACTTTTGAATCTCGGAATTGAAAAACTTCCGAAGGAATGCAGATATGCTGTATGGCTTGACTGTGATGTAATATTCTCAGATGAAAACTGGGCGGCTCAAGCTGAAAGACAGCTGGAAAAACATATGGTGATTCAGCCTTTTGAATCCGCAGTGAGACTTCCTAAGGACCATACTCATTTTCAGGGAGAAGGAGAAAGCTGGAACAGTTTCGCAAAAGTTTTTCGAGAAGAACCCAATCTTTTTCTGTTTGGTGAATTTGATGCACACGGTCATTCCGGGTTTGCGTGGGGAGCCAGAAGAGAACTTTTCAAAAATAACAGACTTTATGATTTCTGCATTCTGGGAAGCGGTGATCATATGATGGCTCATGCTTTTGCAGGAGACTGGCAGTCCTACTGCATCAGAAGAATATTCAAAAACAACGGAACACATCTCAGACATTTTCAGATCTGGGCAAAAAAAATCTATGCAGAGATCAAAGCGAATATCGGAACATGTACATCGACTCTGTATCATCTCTGGCATGGAGATTCGGAGAACAGAAAATATGTCAGCAGGAACTGGAAACTGTCAGAGTTTCAGTTTAATCCGGATAAGGATGTAAAAATCGGTAAATCAGGCCTTTTTGAATGGAATTCAGATAAATTTGATTTGCATAAGTACTGTGAAAATTATTTTTTAGAACGAAAAGAGGACGGAATATGATAGGCTTTTTAAAAAGACTTTTCGGCGGAAATCCCGAAGGGGATAAAATTGAAGAAGTGGCAGAACGTGTAGAAAGGTTTGCTGACAGATTCAGAAATGCAGATGATGAAGAAGGAGCTGAGATTGCGGAGCAGTATGCAGCGGAGATCAGGAATGCAAAAACACTTCAGGATGCATATGCAGTTGAATCTGAATTTATGCAGAAAATCAAGGACCGTATGCCTTTCGGTAAAAGAGGAACCTCTTCATCGCTTGCCGGAGTGACCCATCATCATTATGATATTGATGATGACAGGTATGACTCATACGATTCTTCAACTGTCGTCACAGGCATATACGGCAGCGAGAGCACAACGTCTTCCGATTCGACTGAATCAGCAGAAGGGGATGGAGGAGATTTCAGCGGTGCAGGAAGCTCCACTGAATTTGAGAGCGGCGAAACATTTTCGGACAACAGCTGAAAAATGAACAAGGAACTTCTTCTTTCCAAGATATCAGAAATCAGAGATGAGACAGTCCCATGTCTGGACTTTGCACGGGAAAAAGCAGCGGCGCTCGGAAAAACTTACAATTCTCTACGAGCCGAAGATCTGATTTATAAAGAACTTTTAAGAATCATTGCATACATGGATTATAATGAAAAAATATCTCAAAATGCAGTCATTCTGATGACTGAGGTTCTGAACAGACTTTTCAGAGACATTTCCTGGAATGAAGAAAGTTTCCGGCTGAACCTCGAAGAATATAAAAAGAAAAATTCTGCCTACGGAACAGTATTCAATACAGATGAATTTGAAATCCCTGAAGTGCTGAATGCCGCCAAGGAATACGATTCACAGTTCCAGTCGGATAAATTCGACAAAATCAGTCTTTTCTTTTTTCAGATACTGAATCTGATCATCAAGGCAGATGAAAAACTGACTCAGTTTGAAGAAAAATTTCTTCTCAGATACAATGCCGGAATTTCCAAAATGAAATTTAAAAATACTGATATCGGAACAGAATTTGCCTCACAGCTGAACAATATTTACAATGACTTTTTCGGATATTCATCGAACCTCAAACAGGAGACTGTGAAACCGAATGAGACTCCTAAAAAAGCAAGTGAACCAAAAAAACCGGATCATGCAAAGATAGAAGATAAGCCTCCTGAAAAACTCGAGGACCTTCTGGAAGAACTGAACGGACTCATCGGTCTGAAAAAAGTGAAAGAAGAAATCGACAATCTGATCAATGTAATCAAGATTGAAAAAATCAGAAAGGAAAAAGGACTCTCTGTTCCCGATAAAAGTCTTCATCTTGTATTCACCGGAAATCCGGGAACAGGAAAGACGACAGTGGCAAGAATTCTCTCGAGAATCTACAAAGCATTGGGGGTTCTTTCCAAGGGACATCTGGTAGAAACAGACAGAACGGGACTTGTTGCCGGCTTTGTAGGACAGACTGCAATCAAGACAACGGAACTCTGCAATTCTGCACTGGACGGAGTACTTTTCGTAGATGAGGCATATGCACTCGCTGAAGGCGGAGAAAATGATTTTGGAAGAGAAGCGATCAACACTCTTCTGAAATTCATGGAAGACAACAGAAACAGAATCATTGTGACTGTGGCTGGATATACTCACAATATGGAAGAGTTCATTGCAAAAAATCCGGGACTCAAATCCAGGTTCAATACCTATATTCATTTTGATGATTATACTCCTGATGAACTGATGATGATCTTCGGAAAAACATGCAAAAGCATGAAACTTCATCTCACTCTAGATGCAGAGAAAAAACTGATGGAGATATTTCAGAAAGCATACGATGATAGAGATGATAAATTTGGAAACGGAAGGTTCGCAAGAAATCTGTTTGAAAAAGCGTACCGCAGACAGGCAAACCGTCTTGTACTGCTGACGGAAATTACAGAAGAAGCACTCTCAGAAATTCGAGCTGAAGATCTGGAAGACACAGAAAAAGGAAAAACTGCATGAACAGAATCATATCATTATTTTTTATTTTATTTTCATTTACTGGGAATTTTGCGTGGGAGCTGAAAAAGGACAGCGAGGGGATTCAGGTATTTACAAGACAGATCGAAGGATCTCAGCTCCGGGAATTCAAGGCAGTCACTGTATACAAGGGATCATTAAAAAGCATCGTGGCGGTCATGAGAGATCCGGACGCTGCCTGTTCCTGGTTTCCGGACTGCCGGGAATTTAAGCTGCTCAAGGTCAATTCTCCGTTCAGCTCAGTCGGTTATATGAGAATCAAGGCCCCTTTTCCTGTAAATGACAGAGACAACATCACTCAGACAGTTTTGAGCCAGGATAAAAAAAGCAAGGCGGTAAGAATCAGCATCACTGCCATACCCAATTACATTCCTGAAACTTCAGGTGTCGTGAGAGTGACAAAGGTACAAGGGTACTGGCTCTTTACTCCTAAATCGGAAAATGAAACAGAAGTTGTCTATCAGGTACACGCAGAACCCGGTGGCGCACTACCTGATATGATTGCGAACAGTTTCGTGACAGAATCACCGTTTAAAGCTTTGAAAAATCTGAAAAACAAAGCGAAGGAAGAAAAATATCAGAAAATTGATCTCAGCAAGGTCATTGAATAATTACAGTTTAATGATGAGAAAAGAATAGTCATCTTCAAAGTCTCTTCTGCCTCTGAATCTTTCGAGTTCTTCAATCAGTTTTCTTCTCATAATCTCAGTGCTGTTCTCTTTTTCACTCAATATAAAAAGGAACAGCCTTTCTTCTCCGTACATTTCATCCTTTTCATTTCTGCATTCAGTAATCCCGTCAGTGTAAAGAAAAAGCATATCCCCTCTTCTGTATTCCCTGAGTATCTCCTGAAACGAATCAATTTCAATCTTTGCTCCCAAGGGAATTCCTTTTGCCCGCAGAAGTTCAATTGAATCAGTCAATGAATTATAAAAAATCTGTCTGTTGTGTCCTGCACTTCCTATGCTCAGTCTTCTGTTTATCGAATCAATTCTGACAGCCATTACTTCCACATGAGGAATTTTTTCCGGTTTTTCAAGAAGCTGTCTGTGAGTTTTCAAAAGAGCCACAGAAGGAGAGACCGCTCTCTGCATTTCACTGGAAAGAAGAGTTTTAGAATATTCCATAATTAAAGCTGCAGGAATACCTTTTCCTGCAACATCTGCAATCAGAAAAGTATACAGGCCTTCCTTATGGTAAATAAAATCATAAAAATCTCCGCCGATCTCCTTGGATGCAAAATAGGCGGACCCTATTTCGAGATCACCGATTCTTTCCGGAAGTTTAGGAAGAGAATATGTCTGAATCTTGCTTGCAATACTCAGATCATGTTTCAACTGCTGAAGTTTTTCTTTCTCTTCACGAGCCTTCATTGCACCGAATGCCTTTGTCATATAACTTGCAATGATCTGCAGAAGTTTGAGATCTGTCTTCTGGAGCATTTTTCCGTTTTTCTTGTCAGTAATGGAAAGAACACCGTACGAACCCTGTCCAAGTTCAACTGGAATTGCAATGAAAGATTTAGTTCTGTATTTGAAAGATCTGGGAAAATCCATATCTTCTTCATTGATATTTTCTATAAATACAGGTTTTCTTGTCCGAATAATTTCTTCTAGAACAAGTCTTTCGCTTTTATCTTCAACATCTGTATCTTCAATATTCAATCCTCTGGAATACAGAATTTTCCAATGTCTAGTCTTAGGATTGATAAAGATCAGAGAAACCTTTTCCACTGCAATTACATCTGCAACAAGGTCTCCTGCAACCTTCAGAAATTCATCTCTGCTTTTCACCTGAGAAAGAGATTCGCTTGCCTGCAGAAGCCCATTGATTTCCTCAAGTCTCCTGTTCAGTTCATCGATCAGATATCTGTTATTTATTGCAATTGCGGCCATCTCGGAAAGATTCATCAGTACGTAAACATCAGAACCGTCAAAATTCTCCCGGCCTATCGAATTGACTGCTTCGAGAACCCCGATAAATTCGCCTTTGGCAGACATAGGGACACAGATTAGATTTCGAGTAGTAAAACCGACCTGAGCATCAATCGCCTTATACAGCCTTTCGTCATTTTGAGCATCATTTACAATCACAGGTTCCAGAGTATTTGCCACATAGCCGGCAATCCCTTTTCCGCGCGGGACCTTAAGAGAGACGAGTGAATCGCTTTTTTCTCCCCTCGAAACCTGAAAAATCAGACAGTCTTCTTCCTTGTTGTAGAGCAGAATGCTGCAGCCCTGAGTATTGAGCGTTGACTTGGTAATCTCCATAATCTGACCAAGAAGAGAATCCAGATCACGCGATGTATTTATCCCTGCCACTATTCTAGTGATTTCTTCCAGACTGAGGCTCTTTCCCATAGTAAATAACACTTGCCATACGGCTTGAATTTCATAAACTGAATTTTGTATGAAAAAAATATTTTTACTCGCCTTCTTAATTCTTCCGCTTTTTTCAGACTCTTCGATCTCAATGAAAAAAACAGAACTTAGAGATTATGTATATCAGCCTCATTCTGAAGAAGGGTATTTTCAGGGATGGAACTATTTTTTTACCGGTTCAGGTTTCACAATATTTGCCACATCCTTGGTCAGCAACCTGGGACCAAATGATCTCAATCATGGAATTGCTCTTTCAATTGAGTCCGCAAAAACAGGATCTTTTTTCATTACAAAAGAATATGGACAAAAAGACCTGACGGCGTCAAAAACAGATTACTCTGTAAAAAATTACAACAGTCTCTTTGAAAAAACGTCAGATGGGTTTGAAATAAAAATAAATACAGATGAAGTCAAATTGTATCTGAAGTTCAGACCAGTCTGGATCGGACCAGTCATTTCCGGCGGAAAATACGCTTTGGCAGAAAAAGGAAGATTTGTAAGAGCAGATATCCCATTCTCCTATTCTCCCGCAGAAGGATATCTGGACTTCAAAGGTGAAGTGATCCCCCTGAAAGGGATAGGCGGAATGGAGCATCTGCTTACAAATTATGAAGTATACAAATACAGCTCCAGATGGGAAATACTGCGATCATCCGGAAAGGACGGATGGAAACTCTTTTCCGGCGGATTCCATGCAAAAAAAGGCGGTGGTGCAGATTTCAGAACAGTATACATTCAAAATGGAAAAGGAGAGATTATATCCTCAGCTAAAATTGTCTCAGCTGAAACACTCGAATCCAAAAAAGATCCATTTTCAGGATACACAATTCCCTTTAAAGAAAAACTGAATCTTTCTGATGATCCCGGCAAACCCTGCACTGCAGTGATTGAAATGGGCGGACTGATCGGAAGAATCAATGTACTGGCAAACATTTCTTCAGTCCTAAGTTTCTTTGTAAAACTGTTCTTTGCAAATCCGTACATCATTCATTCCAGATCAAAAATTACTCTAGAGTGCAAGGCGAAGACCGGACAGGACAAGGTTGTATTTGATGGAATATTGTCCCATTATTTGATAAATTCAAAATAGATTATATTCCAGTTTCTGCCGCTGTCTTTCCCTCTATGACTGAAATATGCGGGATCATCGAATGTACAGATTTCTGAATCTGTAAAGTTTCTTCCTTCGAGCTGTTTTTCGAGTACATATTCCAGACCGAGCCATATCTTTGAATTTTTTTCAGATACGGCTTCGGGGTATTTTTCAAAGAGACTCGATACATCCCTCTGCACCTCATACCGGTCGCGCCGAATACATGGTCCCAAAAAGAATTCAGCATCTGAAAGATCGTCCCCTAAAAAATCCAGAACCTTCGGAACAATTCCTGCTGCAGTCCCTTTCCAGCCTGCATGAATAATCCCGACAAGAGGTTCTGTCCTGGAATAAAAAAACACAGGCATACAGTCAGCAGTCCTGATGAGAACTGCAGTTCTTTCCTTTCTCGAAAAAAGCCAGTCTCCTTCCGGAAATCCTTGAGCAGTTTTAAATGGAGCCTCATAACCGTCTGTTCCATGCGTCTGTCTGACTAGAAAAATATTCTCTTCAGGCAGACCTATAATCCGGGATGCCTCTCTGATTGAGTCATTCCACACGGAATCGGATTTGTAATCCATTTCAGGAAGTTGATTTCTTCCGAGAACCTT